>NZ_JBBDGM010000010.1:0-126475 GCF_037204185.1 Microbacterium bandirmense
GTCGCGACGGTCGACGCGCTCGACATGGACATCGGGAAGACCCAGCAGAACGTCGCAGCGGGAACACGGATCAGCGGCAGAGCGCGCGGAAGCGCACCCCGAAGTAGGGTGAAGCACGTCGAGGTCCTCGTCAAGATCAGGGAGTTAGCGCTTCTGATCCTCGAGGACCTCGACCCCTACCCGCCGACCATCACCCGGCGAGCCTCACCCCCACCGAATGTCCGAAGAGCCCTCAAAACCCACAGATGCAGTCGGCGGCGCGGACGCGGCTTCGACTGTGGTCGAGCTCGTGCGCCAAGGCGAGTCTCATCACCTCGAGTTTAAGGAAACCAGTCGAATCAACCTACGGTCGGGAGTGAAGGACACTGCGATCGAGTCAGCCGTCGTTAAGACTGTCGCGGCGTTCCTCAATTCCGATGGCGGCGAGCTATTGATCGGCGTCGCTGATGACGGATCCGCGAAGGGCCTCGATCCCGACCTTGCTTTGTTTAAGGAAAGTGTCGATCGATTTGAGCGTTGGATCCGTGGGGACCTGCTCGCGAAGCGAATCGATCAGCACTTGGTCACGGATCATGTGGCAACAGAGTTCGTGAGGTTCCGAGGGAAGCTCATTCTCAAGGTGTCTGTCAGCCGGGGCGCGACGCCCGCTTGGGTGGACGACAAGACACTCTATCGCCGTCAGGGTAATCAAACGATCGAGCTTGTCAGCGGTAGGGATGTGCAGCAGTTCTTGGCGCAACGTTCATAGGCGCGGCCGGTACGGGTGGTCTCGAAGCCCGGCGACCCTAGGGTGACGGTTGCCACCTTCGACGAATGACTCGCCCCGGCATGTCCGGAGAGTGTTTTGCTGGTGTCAGCCGGCTCTCGTGACCGGTTCGTTGCGAGCGTAGTCGAGTTGCTCGACCTCGAGGGGCGTGAGGTCGTCTATGGAGCCGTGGGTGCGCTCGGTGTTGAACCAGAGCACCCAGGACGCGGGCGCTGCCTCGACCTGATCGACGTCCCGCCAGGGACCCTCGTGGTGGATGAGTTCGGACTTGTAGAGCCCGATCTGCGACTCCGCGAGGGAGTTGTCGTAGGCGTCGCCGACGGATCCGACGGACGGGTCGATGCCTTCGTCGACGAGCCGGTCGGTGAAGGCGATTGACGTGTAGACGCTGCCCGCGTCGGTGTGATGCGTGAGCCCGGCGAACCCTGTGACGCCTTCACGTCGGCGGGTGAAGAGAGCCATGTCGAGGCAGTCGAGCACGAGCGGGGTGGTCATGCTCGTCGCGGCGCGCCATCCGATGATGCGGCGGGAGTGCGCGTCGAAGACGAACGCGACGTAGACCCATCCGGACCAGGTCCACACGTAGACATCCCACGTCGGTCAGATGTCAAGCGGCGGCGGGTTCGAGAGGCGCGTAAGCATTGGGCCAGGCTGCTTGCTCGTCCCAGAGTTCACCGTTTCGGATGCACCACCACAGGTTGCCGAGGAGCTTGTTCGCGAGGTTCCTCAGGGCGGCGTTGTGATGGTCGCCGGCGGCGCGGCGCTTGTCGTAGTGCGCGCGGGCAGCTGGTGATCGAGTCAACGCGGCGAACGCCCACCAATGGCATGCGTCGCCGAGCCGCTTGTTCCGGACCTTTCGCGCCTTCACGTAGTGAGAGCGGCCCGACGCGCGGGTGACGGGTGCTGTTTCCGCGAAAGCTCGCAGACCCGCAGCCGTGCTGAACCTGTTCGGGTCGTCGCCGATCTCGGCGAGGATGCGCGCGGCGAGGACGGCGCCGATGCCGGGCGCGGATTGCAGCACTGGTGCGAGCGGGTGGCGCGCAAGCTCCGCAGCCAACGCCTGTTCGAGGTCTTCGACGGCGTCGCGCATCGATTCCACGACGCGGACAAGTCCGGTGACGACGTCCCCGAGCGCTGTTTCGACGGGTTCGCTCTGGCGCAGCGCGGGTGTCTTCAGGTCTGCGAGGATCTGCTCGACGAGCGCGGGGTCGTTGCGTCTGCCGACGCGGTGAAAGATGCTCTCGATGCGGCGCTTCGTGAGCCTCGCTCCTGCAGCTGGCGTCGGCGCGGCGGAGAGCACCGCGGTCGCTGCGTAGTGCGGCAGCTTCGGGAATGCCTTGACTGCTTGCGGATAGAACTCCAGCAACACCGATCGCAGCCGGCTGACGGTCTGATGCAACGCCCAGATCGCCTCCTGGTGCTGACGGGCCAGCGCTTTCAGGCGCAGCGCTCCATCGCTGTTGTTCGGGAGCGGGCGATGCAAATGCTGATCGGTCCTCAGCACATGCGCCAGCGTCGTCGCGTCCGCCGGGTCGGACTTGCCGCCGGACTGGCTGTGACGCTCGCGATACCGGGCGAGGGCCCGCGGGTTGATCGGGTAGACGGTGAACCCGGCCGCGGCGAGCCCGACGACGAGCAGGTTCTTATCCGTTTCGATCGCGACTGGCGTCGACGCAGGCCCGCCGGCATGCTCTGCGATCAGCTCGAGCAATTCGCGGAACCCGCCCATATCGGCAGTGATCCGCTTCTTCGCGATCAGCGTTCCGTCCTCGTCGACGAGCGCGACGTCATGATGGTTCTCCGCCCAGTCGATCCCACAGGTCATCTGGTTCATTGCTTCCTCGATCCCGGTTGATGATGAACGAGCAACGAGACGCATGTCGGCGACCTAATGGAAGCGCTCAAGGGGCGCGGCATCTCACAAGCCGTTCACCGTCTCACAGGCCGGCAGGGTCACCGTCTACGTTCAGACCTCGACGGTCGGCTGAATCAACAGGAGTGATCACCTATCGGCTGCTCACTGCCCACCCTGCCCGACCCGGGTCGGTGAAATCTCAGGGACCCCTGCCGGACCCGCTCGATAGCCGAAAAACTGCTCCGGCTCTCCCATTATGTGAAGTCGGCGACCCAGAGCTGGTTTGTGCGGAACCGGGCGAAGTGCCGGTCGACGAGGTCCGCGGGGTGGGTCTCGCGTGGATCCGTGTCGACGGGACGTTTCCGCTTCCCACGGAGCACGCCGGCGATCCCGAGCTCACGCATGAGACGCTCGACCGTGCAGCGCGCGATGCCGTGCCCGTCACGGCGCAGCCGCAACCAGAGCTTGCGGGCCCCGAGCAGCTTACGGTGCGCCTGCCACGCGGCCAGGATGATCGGCTTCCACCGCTCATCCGACACGGTCTGAGATGACGGTCCGCGCCCGCGGGCGTCGTAGTAGGTCGATGGGGCGACCTTCACGCCGTGCTGGGTGAGCACGGCGCAGATCGACTCGACACCCCATCGGATCCCACCCTCGGTGCGGTCCTTGTGTTCGTCGATGAAGGCGACTATCGCTTGTGTGGCCGGTCGAGTTCGTCCGCGAAGAAAGCCGAAGCCGCCTTCAAGATCTCGTTCGCCCGCCGCAGCTCGGCGTTCTCCCGCTTCAGGCGCTTGATCTCCACTGTCGCGTCAGTCGTCACACCGGGCCGGTCTCCCGCGTCGACCTGCTCCCGACGGATCCAGGTGCGGATCGTTTCCGGCGACCCGATCCCAAGCATCTGCGCGACCGCGGTCATCGCCGCATACTCGCTCGGATAGTCGGACCGCACCTCGGCGACCATACGGAGAGCGCGCTCACGAAGCTCGCGCGGATACTTACTGGGACGTCCCATGAGACAGATCCTTCCAAGGAATCCTGTCTCCGGACACACCGGGGCGAGTCAGTCCCGGCGGGTCCGTCGAAGTAGACGTGGTCGTTGCGCTCGATCATGTCGAGCACCTGCTTCTGCTGCTTGAGCAGGCGATGCTCATCGTCGAGGCGCTCGAGCTTGCGGTCGGCGAGCGTGCGCCCGCCGGCGAAATCGCCGAGCAGCGCCGCCGCGATCGCGTCGGTGTGCTCGGGAGTCATCGTGACCGGGTCGTGCGCGACGCCGTCGACGGCCGAGTACCACGCGTCGTGTTCGTCGAGCAGGTGGCTGATCGCCTTGATCGGATGCTGCAGATCGCCCTTCCAGGCGAGTTCCCACTCGAAGAACTGCATGTCGCCCGGGGTGACGTTCTTGAACTGGTAGCGATCGAGGGACGTGAACCAGACGAGGCGCGCGATCGGCTCGCTGCCATCGAGGACGCCTCGCGTTTTCAGGTAGCCGCGCAGGCTTCGGATGCTGCCGTCGAGCTGCTCGAACGGGCTCTTGCCCGGGTTCGGCACGCGGTCGAGCCGCCATTCGCCGTCCTTGTACTCGACGTACTCGGGGCTCTTCGCCTCGATCACGACGATCCCGCGCCCGGGGATCAGCACGATGAAGTCTGCCTCGCCCTGGAAGTGCGTGACGTGCCGCCGGATCTCAAGGCTGTGGATGACGATCCAGTCGTCCGCGTCGTGAGCGCCGGCGAGGGCATCGAAGATGCGACGCTCAGAGAAGTTCGCGCCCGGGCGGGGGCGCGGCGGGATCATGCGGGTCATGATTCGGATGCTAGCGGGGAACCCCCATCACTCGAAGAAGTCTTCATCGATCTCGACGAGGTGGACAGTCTCGCGCGCCTGCACGCCCACGCCAAAGCGGATCATCAGCGAGGTGAGCCGTTCGCCGTCGATGAGGATGATGCGCGTCGGCACGGAATCGGCGTAATTGCGGGCACCGGGACTGAAGCGGCCGGTGGTGATGAACACTCCTCCATCTGCCACGCCGCTGAGCGCACCGACGAAACTCTGCACGTCGGGGCGTGTCACAGGATTGTCCATGGCGTAGCGCTTCGCCTGCACATACACGCGGCTGAGGCCGAGCGTGTCCTGGTCAATCACTCCATCGATGCCACCGTCATTGGTCAGAGAAGTCACCTTCGCTTGTCCTTCTGCGCCGCCGTATCCCATAGCGACCAACAGATCGACCACGGTCTGCTCGAAGAACGCGGGCGACTTCGCCAGAAGGCGCGAAAGCAGTTCTGCGGCCACTTCTGCATGGATCTGCTTGATGCCCCGATCGATCAGTTCTGCTGGGTCAAGAGAATCAGCGTCTTCCGACACCTCCACCGGCGACTCCGATTGCGCCTTCACTCGACGGTAGCCCGTCACCGCTTCCACGTCGGCGCGGGTCACTTCCGGGTGTCCATCAAGAAGCTGTCGGCCGATGTCCGTAATTCGGTACCGCCCACGCTCAGGACGATCCAGTGCGCCGGCTTTCGTCAAGTGAGAGATCGCCCACCCGACGCGATTCGCATGCATCGGCTGGCCGGTGGTGAGGGTGATCGCACGATCACTGTCGCTGACGCCCGCGTCGTCCGCGGCTTCGAGAGTGATCTGGCTCCGGTCTCTGACGGCCCCATCACTCATGATCCGGAGAATCGGTGCCATGAACTCGTGCCATTTCGGGATCGACAAGGTGCACTCCTTACGCTTCGCGGTGCGTTCAATCTATCCATTCACGGCGGGCTGCGAGCACGAAGACCTGCGCTCCGCGCCGCGCCTGCTTCGCGCGGCAACGCGAGTGGACATGATCGAAGTATGAGAACGATGCGTGAGTCATGACGTCGATGATCAGTTGGCTCGATGCTTCTGTCGACGAGCAGCGTCGAATGCGCGAACTTGCCGCACTTTTCACCCAGCGTGAGAGCCGCGACGAGCTCGGACTCGGCCAGATCCGTGACAGCATCTCCGACGCTCTCTTCCCCGGCACCTCTACCCTGCACACCCGTGCGCGATATCTGCTGTTCGTTCCGTGGTGCTTCCAATACGCAGCCCGAGCGAAGCCTGCTCGACGCGTCAAGCGCCTCGACGAGGTGGAGCGTGCGATCATCCGCCCCCTTCGCGAGTCCGCCGACCCCGACGGTCTCCTTGGACTCCGTGCCGGAGCAGCGCTGAAGAACCTGCCCTCATCGGTCTATTGGTCAATGCTGCGAAGGTACGAGATCTTGTCCCGCCCTGTCGGGTCTGCAGAGGCGCTCGACCATTCGGTTCCGACAAGGCACATCGACGACGACGGCGCCGTGACCATGACCTCGATCTGGTCGGTGCCACCACCCCCGGCGGGATTCCCGTACGAGATACCCGACGGTTTCGCGCTGACGCCCTCCGAAGCGGGATGGCTGCGCGATCACATCCTGGAACACGCCTCCGGAACCCTACTGACACACTTCACGCTGACGCGCCCCGAGACCGACAGCTCGACCCCCTGGTCGGATGCTGCCGCGCAGACGGCCCCCAAGCGCGCAGCGCTCGTGCTCCGCCACGCAGAAGACTTCTCGACCGTCATGCACGGCGCGCAGCTGCTCTACAACTATTTGCTGGCGGTGGATGCTGATCGACTGGGCGCACGAGAAGAATCCCTGGCCGACACGTACCGTGAGCAGTTCGAGCTCTGGGCGATGACCGTCACGGAACGCACACGCGCGTGGCGTTTCGACGATCTCCACACGGTTCTGCGGCGCGAGCACGACGGCCCGGTCGTCATCGCTCCCGGAGCACAGGCGTTTGTTCGAGCGTGGTCGTCACTCGTGCAGTCGTACCCTGCTCGGGCACTCGTCGACCTGCCCGAAGCGCAGCAGCTCATCCGACACCGCGAACGCATCAAGGGCGCGAAGATGCGGCTCGGCAACGCCAAGCGGCTCGCGGCATGGAGCGGAGCTGCGGGTAGCGAAGCACTGACGTATCGCTGGAACAATGTGCGCCGCATCATGGCTGACCTGCACGACGGGCTACAGCGTGCTTGAGCCCGACTCGCGTTCGCTGTTGTCGGAACTGCTGACGCCGCCAACCGGCTTCGCGCTGTCGCACGCGGTCGGCACGACATTCACCCTGACGCTCGAGGCCGCGCTTGCGGTGCCACTGTCGTTCGCGCGCCGAGGTCTCGCGTCGTCGACAGACGACTCGGTGGGCGTGCTGAGCGCGGTGCGCCAGGCGGTCGACAGGGTAGACGTGTTCGCGCAGTCGGGCTACATCTCATTAGGCGCGTCGAGTGACCTCGTCACCGTTCTCGAGCCCATGATCCACCCCGTAACCACGCGGCGGGGGCTCTTCCATCCCAAGGCGTGGTTTCTCGAGTTCGCAAACGGCGACGAACGTCGGTACCGGTTTGTCTGCAGTAGCCGCAACCTCACGACCGACCGCACGTGGGATGCCGTCGTCAGCCTCGACGGCACCCCCGGTGATCAGCCGCGGCCCGTGAATGACGGCATGGTGCAGTTGCTCGGGTGGCTCGCGGATGAGGGGCGCAGCACCCCTCGGCTGGCCGATCCCCGCGGCATCCGAATCCGCAGCCTCGCCGACGCGTGGCGCACGATCGAATGGGAGCATCCGGATCACGTCCGGAGACTCAACGTGCACGTGCTCGGCGTGGGCTCCAACTCGCTTCCGCAACTTGAGGGCACGCGGGCGCTCGTCGTCTCGCCGTTCGTCACCGGCGACGGGTTGGCTCGCGTGCGGGCACGTCGCGGCGGCGAGACCACACTAGTGAGCCGACCCGACCAACTGGAGAAGCTCGCACCGGCCATCCTGCATGAGACGCGCATTCGCGTATTAGACGACTTCGTCGATCAGGCGCTGGCTGATGCGGACACAGACGCGGACACACCCGACGAACCTCGCAGCGCCGATTTGACCGGACTGCACGCGAAGATCGTTGTGCACGATCGGGCTGGCGGAGGCTCAACGATGCTGATCGGCTCAGCGAACGCAACGACGCCTGCGTGGACGACAAACGTTGAGGTCATGGTCGAGGTGCAAGGCCCAACGAAGCAATTCGGCGTAGGCACGATATCTGAGGCGCTCGCACCACTGCTCGACGACTTCGTCACCGACGGCGGTGTCGCAGAAACCGCCGATGAGGTCGCCGAACGCGAGCTAGACGATGCTCTGCGCCGCATCGCGCAAACTCGAGTGAGCATGCGCGTGATGCGCGACGATCCCTATGCCGTCGAGGTCTGGGCCGAAGAAGAGATGCGGGTCCCGAAAGGTTTCATCCCGTCGTGGCGCTTGCTCACGCAACGCGAGTTCGTCACGAGCACGATCCCGGCGGCCGATCAGCCGCATACTCTCGGCTCGATGGGCCTCGAGCAGGTCACCCCTTTTGTCGTCGTCTCGCTATCGGATGCCGTCGGGCGCCGCCAACAAACCATCGTCATCGCCGAGGTCTACGACGACGTACCGGGTCGTGCCGACGCCATCGTCGCTTCGCATCTCACCGAGCCTGGGGCTTTCGCCCGGTTCGTTCGCCTGCTGCTCTTCCCGCAAGACGCAACGGCGCTCTCAGAACCCGGCTCGGTGTTCACATCGTTCCACTCGGCGTTCGGAGCCGGCGTCGCCGAAGACGGGTCTGGCCTTATGGAACTGCTCGTCCGGGCCGCGGCCACGAACCATCAGGGTCTCACCGAGATCGAACGCGTGTTACGTCACTTCAGCCCGGAGGAGAGTGCGCAGGCGCTCCCAGAGGGCTTCGCCTCAGTTTGGGAGTCTGTGATCGCATCAGTACAGAAGGGGGAGCAGACGTGACGACCTTCGATGCGGATGCCGTGATGCAGGGCCTCAAGGGGTTTCAGCGTGACGCCGTCGAGCACGTAATTGACCGCTTCTACCGTGATGCTGACGGCAGCGGCCGGTTTCTCATCGCCGACGAGACGGGTTTGGGAAAGAGCGTCATTGCCCGTGGGGTCATCGCTCGCACCATCGAGCAACTGCAAACCGATTCCTCCGTCAAGCGCATCGACGTCGTATACATCTGCAGCAATGCCGACCTGGCCAATCAGAATGTGCAGCGACTCAACGTGACCGGCGACAAGCACATTGCGATGTCGACGCGTTTGACACTGCTTGCCAGAGAGAGCCGCAAGCTCGCTCATTCCAGTGATGCGGGTAAGAAGGTGAATCTGGTCTCGTTCACGCCCGGGACGTCGTTCAAGGATGGCGGGTGGCGTACCGGCAATGCGGATGAGAGGGCGCTGCTATGCGTGCTGCTCGAAGACCACCTCGCCCCTGACTTCTCAAGCCTCCGAGCAGGTCGCCGATTGTTCCAGGGCGCGATCGCGAAGGCGAAGACCTTCGACGATCGCATCAGAGGCATGCGAGAACAACTCGGGCCCGGCGGCGCAGACGTGCGGATCAAAGACGCCTTCTTGCGTTCGATCGAGGAGGGCGGAACGCTGCAGTGGTTTGTCCACGTTCGCGAGAAAGTGCAGACAATGGGGCGCCGCAAGCGTTCTGCGGGGCTGCGCCATGAGATCGCGCAGCTCATCGCCGAGCTGCGACGTCAACTTGCCAAGGCGGGAGTCGATGCGCTGGAGCCGGACCTGATCATTCTTGATGAGTTCCAGCGGTTCCGTGACCTGCTTGACCCGTCCAACGGCAGTCCGGCGGCCGAGCTGGCCGATTCGCTGTTCACGTACGGCAATGCCAAAGTGCTGCTGCTGTCGGCGACGCCGTATAAGCCGTACACGACGGCATCCGATGCTGACGACGATCACCAACGCGACTTCATCGAGACCATCTCGTTTCTCGCCGACCGCGACGACTCGCGGGTAAGCACGGTGACGGACGCGTTGGAGGCGCACCGACTGTCGCTGACCACCGGGGGTGATGCGGGCGCCACCGCTGTAGACGTGCGGGCCGCGCTGCTGCCCTACATGAGCCGGTCAGAACGCCCGCCGCTGGCGCGGAACCGCGACATGGTCATCGACCGTCCTCTCCATGGTGGCGTGCCGACAGCATCCGAGGTCGCGGACTGGGCCGCACTGCACCGGCTGGATCAGCATCTGGGCGCACGGATCGACATCGAACAGTGGAAGTCGATTCCCTACTTCGCGACGTTCATGGACACGTACAAGTCGGGAAGTCGTGTGCGTGAACTGCTCGACGAGGACGGCGGCCAGTCGGTCGCGCCGCTGCTGTCGGCCGCTCGTGGCGTCGTCGGTGACGACATTCGGGCGCTACACAAGGTCGACCTCGGCAACGGGCTGCTCCGCGGGCTTGCGGCCGACACCATCGACCGTGGCTGGTGGAAATTGCTATGGATGCCACCGTCGATGCCCTATCTGCGACCGGGTCAGGTCTATTCGTCGATCGACGGTGACGTGACCAAGCATGTTGTGTTCTCGGCCTGGAACGGCGTACCGACAGCGGTGTCTGCCCTGCTGAGTCACGAAGCGTCACGTCGCGCTCGCGCGGGCTCGGATCGGGCTTTGGAATCGACGAGCAGACGACTCGCCTGGGCGACGAATGAAGACGGGCGGCCCACGCAGCTGAGCACGCTGGCGTTGTTCTGGCCGCATCCGGAGTTGGCTCTGGCAGCCGACCCGCTGGCAGCCGCCCGAGACGCAGAAGACCTGGTAGACGCCGAGAGCGTGGGCTCGCACCTTGACGCGGGCGATGGTGATCAGACGAGCGCCTTCTTCACATATCCGGGGCTGACACCGGTCGGCATACGGACCGACGACGTGGCTGCACTGCTCGACGATGACGACCGGACTACGCGGGGCGAAGACGAGGCCACCGACCGTTTCGCCGTGTATCTCGACGAGGTAACCCGGATCGTCGCAGGTCCGCGAACGACCGACGCCGCTCTCAGCCGTCTTGCCGCGCATGCTCCGGGTTCGATCGCGTATCGGGCACTGCGCACAGTGGCATCCGACGCGGCGACCGAGCGCGGGATCTGGCGGGCGGCGTGGAAGCTGTCGCTCGCGTTGCGGGCGATGTTCGCACGGCCCGATTCATACCTGTTGTTGGACACGCTGTACGGCACCCGCGACCACTACTGGACGACCGTGCTGACGTACTGCGCCGACGGGAACCTTCAGGCTGTGCTCGACGAGTACCTGTACCAGCTGCGCAGCGAACGCGGCCACCTGCTCGATGACGACGATCTGTTGACGGCCGCGCGTCAGACCGCATCGGCGATGAGTCTGCGCACCGCGACCTTGCGTGGCCACGAGACGACGGCCGAGCGGCAGCAGATCGGTTTTCCAACTCGCTTTGCGGCGCGCTACGGGGGTGCGGGGACGGATGCCGATGCCAAGGTCGCTGCTCGCCAAAGCGATGTGCGTGCGGCGTTCAACAGTCCCTTCGCGCCTTTCGTGCTCGCGTCGACGAGCGTCGGCCAAGAAGGCATCGACTTCCATTGGTGGAGCCATGCGGTGGTGCATTGGAACCTGCCATCGAATCCCGTCGATTTTGAGCAGCGCGAGGGACGGGTCCACCGGTACATGGGGCACGCGGTGCGCAAGAACGTCGCTGCCGCGCACTGGGCAGATGTGCTGCATTCGGCGGGACCGGCCTGGGAGGCCGCGTTCGCGGCCGCTGCGCGGTCGGAAGAGACCCAGCGTCTCGGAGAGTTCGCGCCGTGGTGGGTTTATGGCGAGGGGGAGGATGCTGCCCGCATTCACCGCCGGATAGCCGCCTTCACACTGAGTCGCGACCACGATAAGTACGAGCGTCTGCTCGACGCGCTGACGCTGTACCGGCTTACGCTCGGTCAACCCCGTCAAGAAGACATGGTGCGCCTGATGCGACAGAACGGCGTGGAGCGTGACGTAGCAGAGGGCGCGATCGATCTGAGGCCGCCCAGTGCCGGTCGGGGCGGGAGGGATGTGTGAGCGAGCCCATCCACGTCGTCGGAGCGGTCATCGTGCGCGGGTCGCGTGTACTCGCGGCGCGGCGTCCGGACGGCAAAGCTCAGGCTGGCCTGTGGGAGTTCCCGGGCGGCAAAGTTGAAGCGGGCGAGACGCCTGAAGTCGCGCTAATTCGCGAGGTCCGCGAAGAGCTGGTCTACCTGAACTTCACGTCGGGCGCAGGATGCGTACAACTTTCCGCTTCCGCTGCAATGCGCCAGTGCGAACCTTCCAACTCAGCCGCGAATGGTTCGTCTACGTCTGCAGGCACGATCCTGACGCTCACGACTTCTCCCGGATTAGGGACTGCCGTACCGAGCCTCTCAGCCGCGTCACGATGCTTCGCATAGTCGCCGCCGAGAATTACGTAACCTTCGTTTCGCAACGCTGTGCGGGCACCACCGTTTGCCCGCACACGCTTCATGAAGTCGTCCTGCTGCGCGACCGTAGCTATGGCGCTTCGCCCAATGCGTGCCCCCGTGACGCGCCGCAGCAGTTCATTCACGCGCTGTTGACCCGATCGAGGAGCGAAGATGGCTTGGAGCGTTTCTTCGTCACACTGAAGCAGTACGTTGGGGGGCAATTCACCAGGACGCTCGATCCAACGGACTGCGTCGCGTCCGGCTCGGTTCAGCGTGACCTTGGAGTCGCGATTGTTCCCGGCGTTGCAGTATTCGGGACGAGCGCGCACAACTCCGAATGCGAACTCACTGCGGCGATCGTTGACGTAACCGACCGCCATGAGGTGTCCCCGCGCCTCCGGCGGGATCATCCAACCGTTCATTCTCTGTGAGAACTTGCAGTCCACGTCGATTCCCGCAACGCGATAATCGAGCTTCTGCTTGTCACCGGGCTCGTCAATCACATCGTCGAACTCGCGACGCAGGTTGATTTCGAACAGAGTGCCGTAATGTGTACGTTCGGTCTTGTGCAGTTGGTCCCATGAATAACGGCCGGTGCGCTGTCCGTCATAGAGCTGGTCCAGGGTGTTCCGCATCAGTTTGCCGAGACGGGACCCAGTCGGATCCGCCACCCTAAATGCGTGGAAGACCTTGATCAGCTCTTCGTCTGTCTCGCCTTCAAGGGGGTCGATCGTCCAGTCATCAAGAACCGACGACATGCTCAGCTCACTCTGTTCCGAAAGCGCGCGACAATCTCATGCCGCCAATGATCCGACTGGCCAGTAAAGCCCCTGAACTCGCCCAGTTGATAGCGCTCAACACCGTCGTCGTCGAACCTGCGGAGTTCGAAGTCGCGACCGATTGCGGCTAGTCTCCGCTGAACGGCGGACTCGCTTCCTTCGTTGTATGCATCAATGAGCTCGGCGAGGCTCAGCGGACGCGGGCTGGCCGCGAGCGCTCGGTACACGGGATCATGAACTTCCAGAACTCCCGGCTCCTCCACCCTCGGCATACTCTCGTGGGTCAGTGCGGCACGGATGCTCCTTCCCACTGCCTCGGCGACCGGCGGTGGAAACGCATTGCCGATTTGCCGATATTGGGACGTCTTCCGGCCGGAGAATCGGTAGCCGTCCTCCGCGGACCATCCTTGGATGCGTGCGGCCATCTCGATCGTCAGCCGCGGAGGCGTTGTGCGGAACGACAGCGACTTTCGATTTGGTGCTGCGTCCGCTATCCCGCGCCCATCGACGTGGAGCCTGGCCCAGCCAGCCTTCGCGCGGGTCGGCCCAAGATCGGCACCGCCGTGCTTCTTGCTCCCGCCGACGAGCGTCGGGCCGATGTCGTTGGCCGCATCACGCCATGCGTCCGCATACTTCCAGCCATCCGCAGCCATAAGGTCGTGTAACGCCTGGCCGACAGTTACGCGTGGGCCGACGTTCGGCTCCGGCCAATGGAAATAACGCATGTCCTCCGCAGACATTGCGACCAACACAAAGCGAGGACGCAGTTGCGGGACGCCGAACTCAGCTGCGTGGAGCAGCTTCCACTCACCTACATACCCCAGCTCGAACAGCCGGTCGAGTACGCGCTGGCGGTATGCCGCGAACCGCGGCGCCGAAAGCCCGCGGACGTTTTCGAGCACGACCGCTCGAGGCCTGAGGACTGCGACCTGCTCGACCGCCCACGCGAACAAGTCGCGTTCATCGGACGTGCCGAGCTGATTACCAGCCGCGGAGAACGGCGGGCACGGCACACCGCCTGCGAAGAGGTCGACGTCGGCATAGTCGCGGGGATCCCATAACCCCGGATCCGCAACGTCACCGATAACTACTGGAACCTCTAGATTGGTGCGCAGGGTATCGGCCGCGGTCTCATCGATCTCGACCGCTAGTTGATGGGTGTAGCCTGCTTTATGCAAACCAAGGGACTGCCCACCCGCGCCCGCACATACCTCAACGACGCCAAAACCCTTATCGCTCACCCTGCCATCGTATGTCGAGCTACGGACAGTGCTCCGGGGGAACGCCGTACTCTCAACCAAACGACAAGCGACCGCTCTACCATCGATGCATGAGTCCATCCGACCCCCGAGATCGGTCGCAACCGCCAACAGCCGCTTCGGATGGACGACGCCGGAACATGAAGGCGAATCGTCGACGCGACACGAGGCCCGAGTTGGCGCTCCGGTCTGCGCTCCATCAGGCTGGATACCGGTATCGCTGCGATCTGAGGATTGACCTCGCCGGGGGCCGAGTACGACCGGATGTTGTCTTCACCCGCCGACGCGTGGCGATTTTCGTTGATGGATGCTTCTGGCACTGCTGCCCGATTCACGGCAGCCGCCCGAAGATCAACGAAGATTACTGGTCGCCAAAACTGCTGAAGAACGTCGAACGTGATCGCAGGAACGATACCCTCCTCGAAAGCGCCGGCTGGAAGGTCATACGGATCTGGGAGCACGTGCCCGTTGCGGATGCACTGAATCAGGTACGTCTCGTGCTCGATGCGCGAGGCTAGCCCTCCCTGCTACCGTCGGCCTCATGCCCAACGTCGCGACACTCGCCACCCTCCGTACCTTCGTCGATGAGCGCGACTGGGACCAGTTCCACTCCCCCGAGAACCTTGCCAAGTCAATCTCGATCGAGGCGGCCGAACTGCTCGAGCTGTACCAGTGGAACCAGGAACCTGACCAGGAACGCGTAGAAGAAGAGCTCGCCGATGTGCTCACCTACTGCGTTCACCTGGCGAGCAAGCTCGGTGTGGACATCGACGAGATCATCCTGAGCAAGCTCGAGAAGACCCGCATGAAGTACCCGGCCGAACTCGCCAGGGGCCGTATGACCAAGTACACGGATCTGCAACCATGACCGAGTTCAGCATCGAGCGCCTGCCGTTCGAGTGGCAGCATGTCGATGCCTGGGCACGCAGCGACGAGCACCACACCGACTGGCCCGTCGTCTATGTGCTCGACAGCACAACCCGGGCAAGAAGCTCTACGTCGGCGAAACGGTCAACGCAGCATCCCGCGCGCGACAGCGCCTCGCCGGCCCCAAGCGCGACGCTGGCCCTAGTCGATCCGCGGTGACGGGCAGTACAGCATCCTCAACGGCAACGACGGACGCGCCTTCGACGAGTCGTTCGCCCACCTCGTCCGCATCGTGGATGCGAATGAGGGAAACCCCGACATCCCCGCCACGCTCGCTGACGAGGAGCACTATGAGCTCGCCCGCGCTCTTGACCGCAACCTTGCGGTCACGCGTGGCCGCCCCAGTAGGCTCAGCTCATGACGCTGAAATACATTGGAGGAACACTCCCAGGCTGGGGTGTTTACTCACTCACCACGGGCCTGTTGGTTCGCGTTCCTTCGGGACAATGGGAACTGAACGCAGAGACGGTCTCATCAGTTGAAGTTGCAGGAGCGGGTAAAGAGTACAACTATGCCGCCGGTGGCGCGGGTATGCTCGCCGGCGCTGCTGTCGCAGGGCCAGTGGGGATGCTGGTCGGCGGGTTGCTGCCAAAGGCGTTCAAGGACGATGTCGTCCAGTTCGTTATCCGCTTCCGCGATGGCAATGTCGCCCACTTCGCCGGATCTCCGGGCGACTACAAGCGGGCACTGAAGTCCTCCTACAAACCGACCCTGGCGACATCCCAGCCCAACTCGAATAACGTGGCCATTACCTCGGAGACGTCTGAGATCGAGCAGTTGCGGGCAGAGGTGGCTGCTTTGCGTTCAGAGAAGAGGCCCGCGGCGCCGATGACACAGGCATCCGCGCCAACTCCGGCCACAGCGGCGCCTGAGCCAGTGGTGCGCGCGTGGTTTGAGGGATTCCCCGAGTGCTTGTCCGAGCCGCCGGCAGATGGTGAAAGCACGGAGGAGCGAAAGCACCGAGAGTCTCTGAACAAGAAGCATCGCAAGGAGTATCGGTCGGCTCTGAAAGAGAAGAGGAAGCAGTTCGAGCGCGAGATCCGCAAGAGCACCATTAATCCGGTGAAGAGGGTTCAGATGATCTCGGAGATGCACAAAGAGTACTACGCGCTCGAAAACCTCTAGAGCCCCTCTTGGCCGCCCCGACATCACGCAAACGCGCGGTCGAGGAAAGGAACCACTGCGCGCGCCGAAGCGGCCGAGAGGTCTGAGGGGACGCCGAGGAGCACAGTGCGGCTGGAACGCGTCGTGCATATCGTGAGCCTCCCAGGCGTCAGCCACTACTCCTGCGGCGGAGTTTTGGCGTCGGATGCTGACTTGCTCCGCGTCGACGATACCCACCGGCTGGACCAGCGCGCAGATCAAGCGTCGGGCGTGCAGCGCAAGAAGTTTGGCGAGATCAATTCACCTCACGCTCCGCGCTCCGCCGCCGCGATTCGCGCCCTGATCAGCGCCGCCGTGCTCTCGGCTTCACGCATGAGCTGAAGGATCGCGGCGTGGTTCGCCCAGTGTTTCTCCCACAGCTCGTGTCCCGCGGCATCCGCGAAATCGACGCGAGTCGGCTCACCCCACTGCGCGTATCTCTCAAGGACTTCGGCACGCTGCGCGAGCCCGGCGATGCCGCGGGTCGCCGGGGACAGCCGTGCCGGTCCGAACATCCACGTGCGCCACTCCTGGTTGCCCTTGCTCTGGTTGCACTTGCCGCACGCCGGCACAAGGTTGTGGATCTCGTGGATGTACCCGGTGGGCTTCTGCTCGCGAACCAGTGGGCGCAGGTGATCCCACTCCGTCGCCGTGTCTCCGCAGTACGCGCACACGACGCCGTCCTCCATCCCGAGCACCGCCAGCGCCTCGTCGACCTGCTCGGCCGTCGGCTTGATGATCGGCACGATGCCGTTCACGAACGAGTTGGTGATGCTCGATGACCGGCCGGTGATGCGAACGGCATCCGGCATCGCGAAACGAAAAGCGGTCCGTGACATGAGCCCAGAGTAGGCGCAGCGCTCTTCAGCCGCCTCCCTTCGCCGCGCCCACACACACCACCGTCACGACCGCGGTCCACGATCACCCCGCTTCACCGGCCTCCCCTCCCGCCTCGATGCCGAGCCTCGAGCTCGCCTCTGCGATGCCCTTGAGAGCCTTCCCGTCGCCGGCGGACCGTACGGCCTTCCGGTATGCGCGACGGATCTCGGCTGAGACGACATCGGCGAGGTAGCCCCACGGATCCTCGGTGACCATCAGCCAGGTGTGCTCCGGATCCCACGCCGTGTCCTTGACCACCTCGAGTGCGACGGCGGCGACCCCACGCGGATCGACGACGGCACCTACCTCGGCGAGCACGCCGCGCTGAACCTCGGGAACGATACGGCGCAGAGCCTGACGGCGGAAACCATCGCGGTCGAGGTTCTCCTCACCCACATTGAAGATGCCGCCGGCGCGCAACGCAGTGAGAAAGGTGCGGAGCTCGTCGTTGGTCCAGTCGGTTTCGGGCATGGCAGTCTCCTGTCGTGAGTGAACGATGACAAGAGCCGCCGCAGCCCTAAGTGGACTGCGGCTTCTCTAGCTCTCGCGGCTCACGACGAGTGGATGCCACATGCGCGACAGTCGGATCACACCGGTCAACGCCGCGACAGGCGACGGTGCGGATGCGGATGCCGAACATGATCCCGACTGTAGTGGGAGCCTCAGACGTCCCTCAAGGGTGTTGAGGTGCTCCGGGTCGCGAAGCGAATCCTGAGCGAGGAGCGCAGCGACGAGACGAAGGAGCCGGGAAGTTACGCTGTCCCTGTGCATCCATCCGGCCCTCAATCGCTGACCGCTCCACTCGCTGAGGCCCTGCGCAACCCGCATCCGCTGGCGTTTCTCGAGTACGCGAGCATGCTCGCCCAGGCCACCGAGCCCGACCCGCTCGCCGGCATGCGGCACATGGCGCGCGGAGGCGGCGCACCATCGCGGCCGAAGATCGATCGCGACGACCTCATCGACAGCTTTTTCGACGTCGGGATGCGCGAGACCGACGCCCTGCTGATGGTGTGGGCGCAGATGCTCGACGACGACCGGCTGCGCGAGCGCGCGCAACGCGAGCTGCCACTTCGTCGACACTCACTGCCTGCGTGGCTGCGTCAGCTCGACAAGGTGCAGCCCACACGCGTCATCCAGGGCAGTCACCTGCTCGGCGACGGCGAGAACTTCTTCATCGGCGTCGAGACGGCGGGTCGGTCGTTCACGATCGTGCTGTACATCGACCACAACATGGGCACCATCCCGAAAGACGGCTTCGCCGTCGACCTGCCCCTCACCGAGGTGGTCGGTCGGATGCACGAGGGCGCCGCCGAGGACGACATCGTCACCGAAGAGCTGCTGCTCGAAGACGCCCGCGCCAAGATCGACGAGGCGCTCGAGAATGAGAGCCATCTGCTGGACCCGTTCGAGGGTGACTCCTGGCCCGGCACGCGCCCATTGACCCGATGGATGCTGCGGCTCCTCCCCTCCGGCGGAACGGGATACCAGAAGGCCGAGGCGACCGACCAGGAACTGGATGCGATCGTGGAGGCATTCCTGGCATCCGAATTCGCGGCCGGGGCCGCACCCGACATCGCCGACCAGGTGCGCACTCTGCTGAACTTCGGGCCGTACTACAGCGGCACCGAGCCGCTGCGCTGGAGCCCCGTAGTCGCCGAAATGGTGCTGGTAGACCTGATTCCCCGCAAGGTGATGGCCGATGCCGCCTACCTCGCCGGCATTCCCGACGCGATGCGTGCCCTGGTGCGCTTCGCGCACGCCGAGCGGTCGGTGCCGGCCCGATACACCGCCGAGACTCTGCACGCGATCGACGAGTTCGAGCCGCAGTACCGCGACCTGATCGCCGCGGACCAGCGGCCGGGCACGCTGGGCATGGTGCAGCAGGTGCTCGGCGCCTCCGATCCATTCGGCGCGGGCGGGCTGTTCGAGGAAGACATCTCGACAGACGAGTACTTCCTGCGTCGGGTCGCGCTGCGCACCGGCGGGATGCCCGCTCTCGATGCCCTCGACACCGCTGCCCTGCCGGATGAGCCTCTGACGCTGCCCCCGCTGACCCGATCGACCGCGGTGAAGATCGAAGAGGTCGCCGAGATCGTCGATGGCGCCTGCATCGACTTCTTTGCGGATGCTGAACTGCGCACGGCCGCGCGAAGGCTGATCTCCCGCATCGCCGAGGCTGACGCCGACGTACTCGCCCGCGGCAAGAGCACGAACGCCGCGGCCGCCCTCTGCTGGATCATCGCCAATGCCAACGACGCGTTCGCCGCCGTGACGGTGAAGGGCTTGACCGAGTCGCTGGGAGTCAAGTCGAGTCCGCAGGATCGCGCCCTCACCATGCTCTCCGCGCTCGGTGTCGACCACTACGAGTGGCGGTACGACCATGCCCTCGGCGACGCCGCGCTGTTGACCTCACGCACGCGCACGGCACTGATCGCACGGCGCGACAGGCTGCGGGCCGCGATCGCGGCAGAGCAGGCGGACTGACCCAGCCACTCCTCCTGCACAACGCCCGCAGAACCAGACCTGTCCACAGTTCCCGGAGATGACGGCCCGGGCGTCGGTGCCCGCACCGAGGATTCGAAGCACTCGAAACCTTGGAGGAGACATGGGCACCACGAAGCTCGACCTGATCACGAAGCTGCTGGCGAAGGCCGAGAGCACCACGCCGGAAGAAGCCGAAGCGCTCACCGAGCACGCCGAGCGGCTGATGCTGAAGTACGGCATCGAGCAGGCGCGCATCGACGAGCGGCGGGCGCGAAGCGGCGCGGAACACGAAGAGATCGTGCAGGAGCGGTTGCTGTTCGCCGGCGTCTACGCCCGTGACCTCCGCGAGCTGGGCGCCGGCGTCGCGCTGGCGCTCGGCACGGTGCATCCGCTCTACGGCAGTGAGTCCGCATCAGCGCTGTACCTCATCGGCCATGCATCAGACGTACGTCAGGCCCAAGTGCTCACCGCGAGCCTGCAGGTGCAGGCGATGGTCGCCATGCGCTCGTGGTGGAACGTCGAGCGGCACCGCTACCACCGGGCGTCGGAGAGCGACCGGCGCCGCGCCCGCAGCGGCTTCGTCCGCGGGTTCGGCGCGGGTGTCGCCGAGCGCATCCGCGAGAACCGACGCACCGTCGTCGAAGAAGCCGGCAGCGGCACCGACCTCGTGCTCGCTTCGCGCCGCGACCGGGTGGACGCGTTCGTGCACGCCATCCCCACGCGCAGAGCGCGTCAGCGCCGCGGTGTGGACGCCGGGCCGTTCATCCGGGGCCAGAGCTCGGGCCGCACCGCGAATACGGGCGAGCACGCAGTGGAACAGTGCCCGCGTGAATAACTACTACATCTAGTAGATTCGGATAATCATTGGAGGATGGGCCACGTGTCGAAGACCGAGCTGAACCAGCAAACCGCGCGTGTGCTGGCGCGGGTCGCTGCCGGCGAAACCCTGACCGTCACCGATCGGGGCCGACCGATCGCGCAGCTGTCACCGCCGGCCACTGATCTCTGGTCCAAACTCGTCGCCAGCGGACAGGTGTCGCTCCCCACCGCCACAGGAGCCCTGCCCACGCCCGCCGTGCGCACCACCGAATCGACCCGGCAGATCCTCGATGACCTCCGCTCGGACCGCCTGTGATCTACCTCGATACCTCAGCAGCGGCAAAAGCCCTGATCGAAGAGGTTGAGACCAGACGCATCCGAGCGCTCTTCGCCAACGGCACTTCGTTCGTGTCCTCGCGGCTTCTCGCCGTCGAGCTTCATGCGGCCGCCGACCGCCGAACCATCAGCATCGACGCCGCGCAGCAGTTACTCGACCGGGTCGCTCTCGTCCCCCTCGACGATGATGTTCTGACCGAGGCGATCTCGCTGCGCAGTGGTCTGCGAACACTCGACTCTCTGCACCTGGCGACAGCCGTCCGCCTGAACGACGCTGTCTCGGGCATCCTCACCTTCGATCGCGAACTCGCCCGCGAGGCGGAGCGTCGCGGCGTACCGACCATCCAGGCGTGAGCCCGCCTCCGCGCCCCCAGGCCGATCCATATGCATGTGCTGTTTTTCGCACACGCATCTGTTAGTGTGAAAATTCGCACATTATGTCGAGTGTGAGGAAATCGTAACCATGCGCAGCGCTCGTGTCACCAGTCCGGAAACGTTGGGCCGCATCCTTCGAGAGGCGCGACTCTCGAACGAACTCACTCAGGACGAGGTCGCCGACTATATGGACGTCAACCGGCGATATGTCATCGAGCTCGAGAGTGGCAAGCCGACCCTCGCGCTTACCCGCCTGTTCGAGTACATGCGAGCGACCGGCGTGACGATGTACACCGAGATCTCCGATGACGCACAGGCGAAGCTCTGATGGCCGAACTCGCGGTCGGACTCTACGATGTCGAGATCGGCGCCCTCCTCGGCGAGCGCGACGAGTTCATCTTCGTAGCCAGCCCTGAGGCAATCGAACGATTCGGGATCGGCAGCACGCAGCTGTCGATCGCCGTGCCGTTGTTTGAACACAGCAGCCGGAAGAACGACCTACAGGAACGCAATTTCTTCGAAGAGCTGCTCAGTGAAGGAGCGGTGCGCGCGCAACTCGCGTCGAACGCCCGGCTGGATTCCACGAACACGATGGCCCTCCTGGCACGATACGGTCGCGATGTCGCGGGTGCACTGCAGATATGGGATCCGACCGACCCCGCAGAACCACGTACCCCTGAAGCGCGCCCCGTCACCGACACCGCGATCGTCGCCATGTTCGACGACGTGGGCACGAACCCCCTCGGCAACAAAGGGCGCCGCCGCCTCTCCTCGCTCGCCGGCGTTCAGGACAAGGTTCTCCTCGCGTACGTCGACGGAGTGTGGGCAGAGCCACTGGATGGGTATCCATCCACCCATATCCTCAAACCGCAGTCGGGAAGGTTCCGCTCGCTCATTTTCGACGAGGAGTACGGCTCACGCTTCACCCGCGGGCTCCGGCTCGCAGACTTCGACACCCGAATCCAGACGTTTGACGGACGCAGCGCACTCGTCATCGAGCGATACGACCGTGAGGACGGTGGGCGGATCCATCAAGAGGACTTCAATCAGGTTCTCGGCTACCGGGGGGATGCGAAATACGAGCAGCGGCCAGGCGACGGACGTCTGCGTGCAATCGCGGCAACGCTGCGCGAGCATGCGACCGTGTCGGAAGTGCGCACGCTCGTGAGGATGCTCACGATGTCCACCGCGCTGGGGAACCTCGACATGCACTCGAAGAACATCTCGCTCCTCCACGCCCCTGGCGGGGAGATCCGACTCGCCCCGCAATACGATGTCGTTCCGCAACTGCATATGGATCTGGACGATGACGTCGCTCTCCTCGTGAACGGCAAGTCGGGTTACTTCGACATCGACGGCGAAGACCTACTCGCCGAAGTGGGGTCGTGGGGACTGCGCAACGCGCGTACGCTCATCGCGGATGCTCTCGAGGAGACCCATGCAATCGCCGAAGCGGAACAGCCGCTCCCCGGCGCCGACCCGTCGCTGGTCGGAATGATCACCCGCCAGACGCAACGACTGCTCGATACTCTGCCCATGACAACCGCACGACAACGCGCTCGTCAGACGCCTCAGCGACCGGATCGAGTGTTCCCGCAGCGAAACGCACCGGGCGGCTGGGGTGGTCCGGTCGGGTAGCGCTCTATTCGCCGTTGCCGCGTTGAGCCCACCCCTAGTCACCCGGTCCGCACCACCGCGCCCTCCGCGAACTCCCACATCCGCCGCGCCTCGCTCTCGTCCTGCAGCGCCGTGAACAGCGCACGCTCGCGCGGAGCGCCCGACATCCCGAACCGCCCGCCCGGCACGTAGAACCTGCCCGGCGCAGCATCCGACGCCAAGGCCATCAGCGCGGGTTGCGCCGCCTGTGCGGGAGTGTTGCCGATGCGGCGCGCGAGTCGCGCCCTGCCGCCCGACTCCGCGCCTTTCGGCTGCTGACGTACACCGGCGGCGATGCCGGTGTCGGGCGCGACACCCGGATGGCAAAGGTTCACGTTCAGACCCCAGCCCTCCGACGCGCTGCGGCGCGCGAGCTCCACACCCCACAGTCCGAACGCGCGCTTCGACCCGGCATACGCGCGCCACGCGCTGTAGCGCCGCTCGCTCTCGAGATCGTCCAGTCGACCACGGGCCGCCGCCAGACTCAACTGCACAGCGACGCGTGCGCGGCCGGCCTTCAGCAACGGCATCAGCTCACGCGTCAGCGCGGCATGCCCGAGAAAGTTCGTCTGCAGATGCAGCTCGTGCCCGTCGACCGTGACGTGCCGCTCGCGGTCGCCGAGCAGGATGATGCCGGCATTCATCACATACAGGTCGAGCGGCGCTCCCTCGGCGCGCAGCGCCTCACCGAGTGCCGAGACCGATGCGAGATCAGCCAGGTCGAGCGCGCGGACCTCCAGCGACGCGTCCGGCACAGACTCTCGGATGCTGCGCACCGCAGCATCCCCTCGATCGCGGTTACGCACCGGCAGCACCACGTGCGCGCCCTCCGCGGCGAGCGCCCGCGCAATCTCCAGCCCGACGCCGCTGCTCGCGCCCGTCACCAGCGCGCGGCGACCACCCCAGTCTCCGGTCATCCCAGCCCCCTCGCTCAGATGCTCTCAGCGTGGCCGACCGCCGGACGGGAAGCAAGAGGTCAGGCGCCGATCCCCCGCAGGATCGCGTCCACCGTGTGGTCGATGCGATCAGCGCTGAGCGGCTTGCCCAGCAGTGCGGCATAGCTGGCCATCGCGATGAACTGGTCGGCGATGGCATCAGCATCCACGTCGTCCCGCACATCCCCTGCCTCGCGCGCGAGACCCAACCGCGTAGCCACCCAGGTGCGCACTGGCGCCGCCAGCCGCTCGTTCAGCTGCGCGCCGAGCTCGGGGTCGGTCGCCGTCACAGCGATCAGCGCACGGGCGAGTTCGACCGATGCCGAATCACCCTGCTGGTCCGACACCGCGGTGAACCACGCCCGCAGGTCGCTCGCGAGGTCGTCGGTCATTGGCAGCGCATCAGCGCCGGGCAGTTCGCCCTCGAGCAGCGCTTCACCGAGGATCGCGGCCTTCGACGGCCACCAGCGATAGATCGTCTGCTTCGACACCTCTGCCTCGGCGGCGAGGCCTTCGATCGTCACAGCGGCGTAGCTGTCTTCGGCGAGTGCGCGCCGCATGGCCGACAGCACCGCCTGGCGGGCTTTCTCACTGCGAGGACGAGGCATGCGCTCAGGATATCGGGAGTACACTGGAATAACGAGACGCATCGTTGCGTTATTCCCGTTCGTCAGGCTCGGGCCCTTCGACAGCCTCAGGGACCCAATCAGTACAGAGGAGAGATCATGGCACTCACGGCACACTCCACCATCGGCGAATGGCTGAACGACGAAACCGGCGGCCCGCTCATCCGCGGCCTGCTCGAGAAATCGGGATCCGACCCCGCCCAGCTCACCCCGGTGCTCGGCCTGCCGCTGCAGCAATTGGTCGCCATGAGCCAGGGCGCGATGCCCCAGTCGGTCGTCGACGACCTCGTCCGCGCGGCCAACGGCGGCGAGATCCCCACCGACGCCGCGTCCACCGGCTGGGTCGAGCAGGTCGCCCCTGGCCGTTTCGCCGGCAAGACCGTGATCGTCACCGGCGCAGCATCCGGCATCGGCAAGGCGACCGCCGCGCGCATCGCGCGCGAGGGCGGCCGGGTGATCGCATCCGACATCGCCGCCGACAAGCTCGACGCCCTCAAGACCGAGCTGGCGGATGCTGACATCGTCACCGTCGCCGGAGACCTCCGCTCGCAGGACGTCATCGACGAGGTCATCGCCACCGCCGGCGACCGCATCGACGGTCTCGCGAACGTCGCCGGCATCAACGACGACTTCTCGCCCGCCGGCGAGACCTCGGATGCCGTCTGGGACCGCGTCATCGCCATCAACCTCACCGCTCCGTTCAAGCTCATGCGCGCCGTGCTGCCCGTCATGGAGAAGGCCGGCCGCGGCTCCATCCTCAACGTCGCCAGCGAGGCGGGCCTGCGCGGCAACGCCTCGGGCAACGCCTACACCGCCAGCAAGCACGGCATCATCGGCGTCACCAAGTCGGCCGCGTTCATGTACGGCCCGATGGGCATCCGCGTGAACTCCGTCGCCCCCGGCGGCGTGGCCACCGGCATCCCGATGCCTCCGAACATGTCGGAGTACGGCTCGAACCGCCTCGGCCCGTTCCAGAAGGCGATCCCGTCCGTCGCGACGGCCGAGCAGCTGGCGGCGTCCATCACCTTCCTGCTCAGCGACGACGGCGTCAACATCAACGGCGCCGTGCTCGCCTCCGACGGCGGGTGGTCGGTGCAGTAATCCCCCCTGCTCACCGAGCCCCCGCTCCGTAGCGGTACCCATGCCGTTACAGCTCGAGGGCCGACACGCCAGATAGCGGACGATTCCCGGGATTCGGTCCGTCATCTGGCGTGTCGGCCCCCAGAACGTAAGCGCGCGCGACCGCCCGGCCCGCGCCTCCGGCACGACGCCAGCCCGGCGACCTAGACTCGCGGCATGACCGCCGACGTCACGACCGCCCAGCTGGCCGAGGCGCTTGCCACTCGCATCCTGATGCCTCGCAAGCATCCCCTGGTGCTGGTATCGACAGCATCCGACGGGCATTACGCGTTCGACATCGCCCGTCTGCGCGCCGAACTCGACGGCGTCGCCGAGATCTTCACCGTCGAGACCGGCCACGCCTCGAAGCACCTCGAGCAGTTGCTGCCACCCAAGACGCAGGTCTTCAACGGCGCGGCGCGCGTGTACCCGCCCGACTTCGACACCGCCCCCGACTGGCACCGTTCACACCTGCGATTCCCCGAGCACTCCGATACCACCGACCTCATCGACGACGCCCTGGCGCAGACCGGACGCCGCACAGTCGAGTCGGCGCCGGTGCCCCGCGCACAACGTGCGACGGGCATCGTGCAGCGTTTCTTCGACGACGACACCCGCGCGATCGTCACGCTCGACGACGGCATGATGGTCACGGCGACCGCAGCACTGCTGCCACCCGACATGCCGCTCACGGCCGCACTGGTTGCGGGTGAACCGGTCACCGGCATCCTCGAAGATCTCGAACTGCGTCCCGAGCCCCTCGACGTCGACCTCGACGCCTTCGCCGACGGCACGCACGCCCTCGCGCTGGTCGTGAAAGTCACCGAACTGCGCGCCACCGTGCAACTGCATCCGCGCGTCTCGGTGGTGCTGCGGCGCCGCGACGTCGCCGGAGACGACGTGCCCGTCAGCGACGTGCTGCACGTCGGCGATGTGATCCGCGTGCGCGTGCGCCGTGGGCCCGGCCATGAGATCACCCTCAGCCACGCGGATGCCGACGCCGACGAGCCCCTGACGTCCGCGCCCGCGCTGGTCGTCGGCGGCGCACCCTGGCTTGCCGAGGGCCGCGCCCATACCGCGGCGGAGTCGGATGCCCGCCCCGAGACCTCCCCGGCGACCGATGCCGCACCGGGCGCAGTCGCGCCGGCGGCAGCATCCGCTCCTGCGCCCGGCGACCATGCCACCCGGCACGACGTTGCCGCGCTCGCGCACGAGATCGCCGCGCTGCGCAGCGACCTGCTCGCCCTCACCAATCTCGTCGCCCGAGGCGGACGCGCCGATGATGGCGAGGCCGCGCGGTTGCGTGCCGAGAACGAGCAGCTGCGGGCCAAGCTCGCCGACGAACGCGCCGCCCGCGCCGACGTCGAGACGAAACTGGCCGAGGCGACACAGGATCGTCGCGAGGCCGGGCGCGCCCTGCGCGACGCCCGACGCGCGGCCGAACGCTCGCACGTGGATGCCACGGCCGACGGCATCCGCCTCGAAATCGAACGCACCTGGGGCAACCGCACCGCCGCCGGCGAGCGCACCCGCTGGCCGCTGCGTGAGTACGCCCTCGGGTCGGGCTTCATCGACTCGCTCGGCGCGCTCGACGAGGCGCAGCTGAGCAAGGCGGTGCGCGCGTGCGTGGATGCCATCACCGGCCGCGACCGTGAGATCCCCGCCCGCGAGCTGCACCGGCTGCGCACCGGCGAGGGCGGCGACGACCCGTACGTCGTACGCGATGCCGACGGCGCGAAGTGCTGGCGGTCATCGATCGAGCAGAACGCCCCCGGTGCGCGGCGCCTGCACTACTGGGAGCTGCGCGGCGGCGCGATCGAGCTCAGCCGCATCGTGCACCACGACGACACGCGGCCGTAGCCATCCAAGAACGGCCGGCTTTAGAGTCGGTGCCATGAGCAGCCTGACGCAGCCGACCGGCCGAGAACCCGAATTCCGCGCGCCGGTCGGCGCCGACGAATCGACGCCCCGAGTGCTGGTGCTCGGCGGCACCGGGTACATCGGCGGCAGACTCGTGCCGCGACTGCTGGCCGCCGGCTACCGTGTGCGCGTGCTGGCGCGCGACGCGGCCCGCGTGAGCGCCTTCCCGTGGAGCGCCGAGTGCGAGATCGTCGAGGGCACCGCGCAGGATACCGCGATCATGGCCGACGCCACGGCGGACGTAGACATCCTGTACTACCTGATCCACTCCATGGGCGCCGGGGGCCGCTTCGAAATCACCGACGAGCAGGCGGCGCAGACCGTGGCGGATGCCGCACGCGACGCGGGCGTCTCGCGGATCGTGTACCTGGGCGGCCTGCATCCGGAGAGCGCGAAGCTCTCGCCCCACCTGCGCTCGCGCGTGCACGTGGGCGAGGTCTTCCTCGGATCCGGTGTGCCGACTCTCGTGCTGCAGGCAGGGGTCGTGATCGGCTCAGGCTCGGCGTCGTTCGAGATGATCCGTCACCTCACCGAGGTGCTGCCGTACATGCCGGCGCCGAAATGGGTGCGCAATCGCATTCAGCCGATCGCCGTGCGCGACGTGCTGCACTACCTGCTGGGCGCGGCGAAGGTCGCACCGAATGTGAACCGTGCTGTCGACATCGGCGGGCCGGACGTGCTGCGCTACGGACAGATGATGAACGGCTACGCCGTCGAGGCAGGTCTACCGCAGCGGGGGATCGCCGCCCTTCCGGTGCTGACTCCCGAGCTCGCCTCGCACTGGGTCAACCTCGTCACTCCGGTGCCGCGCGCGATCGCCCGCCCGCTGGTGGCGTCGCTGCAGAACGAGTGCGTGATGAAGGACCACGCGATCGACGACCTCATCGCCCCGCCCGTCGACGGACTCACCCCTTACCGGCGCGCCGTGCGCCTCGCTCTGGGACGGGTGGATGCCGACAGTGTCGAGACCAGTTGGCAGGACGCCGAGGTGCACGGGGCCCCCAGCGATCCGCTGCCGAGTGACCCCGACTGGGCCGGTCACACGGTGTTCACCGACTCGCGTTCCGTCGAGACGACAGCATCCGCCGCCGAGCTGTGGTCGGTCATCGTCGGCATCGGCGGCGAGAACGGCTGGTACTCATCGCCGCTGCTGTGGGCCGCGCGCGGCTGGATGGACCGGCTCATCGGCGGTGTCGGGCTGCGGCGTGGCCGGCGCTCGCGCACCCGCGCAGCGGTGGGCGACGCGATCGATTTCTGGCGCGTGGAAGCGCTCGAGACCCCTGACGGATGTGACGGGGGCGCTGGTGACGGGAGCGGCGGGCAGGATGGACTGCTGCGGCTGCGTGCCGAGATGAAGGTGCCCGGCGAGGCGTGGCTCGAGATGCGCGCGATCGCTGACGGTGCCCACTCGCGGTATGCCCAGCGCGCCGTGTTCTTCCCGCGCGGGCTGACCGGGCGACTCTACTGGCTGGCCGTGCTGCCGTTCCACGGATTCATCTTCAAGGGGATGGCCGCGCGGATCGTCGCGGCGGCCGAGGTTCTGCAGGTCGATGCCGATTCGCCGTGAGCTGCGCGGTAGTGCCAGTGCGACGCCCACGATCACCGCCGGCAGCCAGCGCAGCACCGTGCCGACCAGCGGCGGGTACCCCATGCAGGTTCTGCCACCTGGGCCCGACTTCACCACGCGCATGGGTTGTTCTCCCCATCGCGGCTTTCCAACCGAGACCAATACCCTGGACTCGTGGAGGTTGTGCCGTGGGGATGATGTTGCCGAATGAGCTGATCTGGGTGATGGAGAAGCTCGGGTTCGAGTGGCCGGATATCGATGAGGACGAGCTTCGTCGTGCCGGGGACATCATCTCGGTGTTCAGCTCGGACCTCGAGAACAAGATCCAGGTCATGGACCGCAAGGTCAATGGCGATATGGCGCTGGCCATGCGGGGTCAGGCCGGGCCTGCGTATGTGGGCGCGTGGAACACGAACCGGTCGCAGAACCTGCAGAAACTGCTGGACCTGCTCGGACCGGTGCCGGTGGGAACCGACATCGCCGCAGGCGTGGTGACCGCATTGAAGGTCAAGGTGATCTTCGATGTCACCACAACGCTGGTCACCCTGGTGGCGATGCTGACCAACCCGATCACGGCCGCCGGCTCGGGCCCGATGCTGCTGATCAAGAAGAAGCTGCTCAACGCCGCCGTCGACATCGCCGTGGAGCAGCTGCTGAACCAGATGCTGCCGATGGTGATCGAGCCGCTGGTGGAAGAGCTGCCCGCGGTCATCATGGGTGCGCTGAACTCGCCGATCGTCGAGGCCGTCGCCGGTGACCCCGAGGAGTTCTACGCCGACCTGCAGGCGCTGGAGCAGGCATCGGGTGAGATGGAGCAGCACGCCGCCGACGTTGAGACGCTGACAGAGCAGCTGATGACCGACCTGTCGAGCCTGAGCATCACGGGAGACTGAACATGGGACTCGGACCGACCATCCGCAGAGTGACGGATGCCATGGACGGCGTGCCGATCCATGTGCGACAGCTGGCAGACATGTTCCGTCTGCACGGCGCCAAGACCAAGCGCAACGGCGTGGACATCACCGACCTCGACGACACGGACATCGTGCCCGACTCGCTGCAGAACGGGTGGAAGAAGGACGGTCCGACCCCGAACCAGATCATCGACGCGGACAAGAGCACGCGCCCCGATCCCTCCGAGTACCTCACCGACGACTACATCACCAAGCACAAAGAGCTGTTCAACGAGGGCGCTACCCGCTTCTACACGCAGGAGAACCTCGACCGGTACGGTCCTGGCAACGGCGGTGAGACCTTCGTCTTCCCGACTTCGGAGTACGACCGCATCCGGGCTGAGGCGAAGACTCCGCAGGAGCTCGCCACCAACCTGGGTCTCAGCGAGGACTTCTTCGTCGACGCCGACATCGTGAAGGCGCAGTTCACGCTCGATGAACTCAACAACGGGAAGTACCACGTGCCGACCGGAAACGAAGGCGGTGCGAACGCCCAGTGGATCCCCGGCGGCATCCTGCCCGATGGCTCGGCCGAGGTCTCTTTCGAGATCCACCCGAACGCGACGCCGTCTGATCCGTCAGTGGGCGGCACCTGGGGCAAGTTCGAGAAGTTCGAGTTCGGCTCGTGACAGCCGTCGATCGTGACGGCGTCCGCTACCCGAGGAGTTTCGAGATCTATCGTCTCGAAGCGCTCGGCGACGACCCGTACCTGACGATCGACGAGGCCCGCGCGCAGTATGAGCAGGGCCGTGGTCTCACCGTCGTACCCGATGAGCAGCCGCCAGGTTGGTCGATCCACGCATCGCCCAAGGCTTACCGGTTCACGGTCACGTTCCACAGCCGCGCGAAGAAGATGATCCGAAAGCTGTCGTGGGAGCAGGTCGATGGGATGCTGTTCTGCCGCCGCAGCATCGATCGCTTCTACCCGGCGGGCGAGCAGCAGCTCCCCCTGGTGGACGTGGTCACCGTCACACAGGACTTCTCCGCCGACGGACTGCTGAACGTCACGGTGTCGGCGCCGGACAGCGAGGACGAATTCCATCAGGCGGAGGGCATCCCGACCGATGGGCTGCGCCTGCCCGTGCCGGTGTTCGGCGAGTGGCATCCCCTTCTCGAGGCGTCGCGCCCGGCCGAGCTGGAGCGCGCCGGCGCGGAGGCGATCACCTCCGCGCGTGAATATGCCGCACATGTAGTGGCCACGGGCGATCCCCGCGGAACGGCACCGACCGAGGCGAGGTCGGGATGGAGGATTCCCGCCGACGCGGAGCAGGTCCTGCGCAGCGTCGATGCGATCGTCGCGAACGAGTCCGCCAACGGCGACGTGCCCGTGATCGTCCGCGGCGGGGCTCGCATCGTTCCCCTCGCCATGCAGGCCGATCCGACGACGAGCGGGCTCGACCCGCGCGAAGAGCGTCATCGGATGGAGTTGCTCGCCGCCAGCATCCGCGACGCCTGCGACCAACGGGGCGGTCAGTCGATCAGGTTCGATCTCGAGCAGGTCGGTGACGGAACTGTCGCGGCATACGCAGCCGCACTGCGCGCAGCAGGCGCGGCGCAGGCCCACTGGTGGGTTTTCGACTCGGCTCACGGTGCCGCACTGGTGCGGACCGGCAGCGCTGACGACGGAGACCTCGCACTGGCGCTGCACCTCGTGCCCCCCGGCTGGGTCTATCGGCGTCGCTCACAGTCGGCGCCGGCGACCGGCGAGATCGACGTGCGCTGGACATGGAGCGACCTCGTCGCAGCCGCGGAGCGGCGGCGAGCAACGGCCGGTGCCGCAGAGCAGAATGAGAAGGACAGTCAGTCGTGACGAATGCATTCGGAGATATCGAGATGGATGCTGTGCCGCGGATCTATGGGGCAAGCGAATTGGGCGTGCTCGCGATCACCGCTCCCGGCGACGCGCACCCGCGCGTGCAGTACGTCGGCGGCGAACTGTTCGTCGGACTGACGAATACCTCAACGGGGACGGCGGTCACGCAGGGGCAGGTCGAAGCCTGGGCGGATCCGTTCACCGACGCGGTCGCTGCGGCCGTGGCATCTGCCGGCGCGGTTCCCGCCCCGGTCGACGGCCTGATCCTCATCGAGGACGAGGTGCTGGCAGCATCCGTCCTCGTCGACCCGACCCGTATCGCGACCGCCGGCCTCTCCGGCGACCCGGTGCTGATCGCGCTGTCGCGCGATCGCGTCGCGATCGTCGGCGTCGAGGACGAGGCCGCGTTCGGTCGCGTTCTCGACCTGGCGGACGAGCTGTACGACGCGGGCGGCCCGCTGGTGAGTGCCCATCCGGTCGCCGTCGCCGACGGACAGTGGGCGAGGTTCAACCCCATCGCGCGGTTCCCGGCCCTGGAGATGCGCGTCCAGCGCGTGCTGCGACTGTTCAGCGTGCGCGCCTACGAGGCGCAGTCCGCGGCGTTGCAACGGCCGGACGTGCACTTGATCGACCCGAAGATCCGGGTGCTCGAGACCGGTGTGACCACCACCTTCGCCACCTGGCCGAAGGGCACAGCATCGCTGCTGCCCGTCGTCGACAACGTGATCGTCGCCGACCCGTCGGGTGCGATCAGCTTCGCGAGCATGGATCAGTTCCTCGATGCGGCCGGCGACGCCGTCGTGCGCACCGGGCTCTCGCCGGTGCGCTACTTCATCCCCGGAGAGGCTCCCGCCCAGTCGGAGTGAGACCGCGTGCATGGGTAGTGCTCCCCGTCGCGGTGTGCGCCGGGGGTGCCTAGAGTCGTGGTGGAGGGTGCCGCATGGGGATGATGTTGCCGAATGAGCTGATCTGGGTGATGGAGAAGCTCGGGTTCGAGTGGCCGGATATCGATGAGGACGAGCTCCGTCGTGCCGGTGTGATGATCTCGAATTTCCGTGATGATCTTGAGGGCAAGATGCAGGTCATGGACCGCAAGGTCAACGGTGACCTCGCTGCGGCGATGCGCGGTCAGGCGGGCCCGGCGTATGTGGGGGCGTGGAACATGAACCGGTCGCAGAATCTGCAGAAGCTGCTGGATCTGCTCGGCCCCGTCCCCACGGGGATCGATATCGCGGCGGGGGTGGTGACGGGGTTGAAGATCAAGGTGATCGCCGATGTGACCACGACGCTGATCACGCTGGTGGCGATGCTGACCAACCCGATCACCGCGGCCGGGTCGGGTCCGATGCTGCTGATCAAGAAGAAGCTGCTCAACGCTGCGGTGGACATCGCGGTGGAGCAGCTGCTGAACCAGCTGCTGCCGATGGCGATCGAGCCGCTGGTCGAGGAGCTGCCGGTGGTGATCATGGCCGCACTGGACTCGCCGATCGTGGAGGCCGTCGCCGGTGATCCGGATGAGTTCTACGCGGACCTGCAGGCACTGGAGCAGGCGTCGGGCGAGATGGAGCAGCACGCCGCCGATATGGAGACCCTCACCGAGCGACTGATGTCCGACCTCGCCAGCTTGAGCATCACGGGAGACTGAGCATGGGAAAGATCGACGTCGACGCCATCCGCCCGCTGCTGCGCGCCCTGGATGACGCACCCGTCCACGTACGCCAGCTGGCCGATATGTTCCGCAAGCACGGCAACGCCCACAAACGCAACAAGGGCGACATCACCGACCTCGACGACCGCGACCTCGTACCCGACTCCCTCCAGAACGGGTGGAAGAGCGACTCTGACTGGACGCCGGATTCGGTGGTCAGCTGGAAGGGCGACGCCCCCGACCCCAGTGACTACCTCGACGATGACTACATCACTCAGCATCTTGACCAGTTCAAGGACGGCGCCAGCCGCATCTATTTCTCGGACTCGTTGCACCAATACGGTCCCGGCCAGGCCGATAACTCCACGTTCGTCTTCCCCACCTCTGAATTGCAGAGGGTCCTCGACGAAACCGGTGGCGACGCGCACGCCCTCGCTGATGCCCTGGGCATGAAGCCAGAATGGTTCCACGTCGATAACGATCTGAACAAGCCGTTGAAAGACGTCGAGATCAGGAACTTCGCCCCGGAGGAGCTGACGAATCTCCGTGTGCCATCAGGCAACGAGGCTGGCGCCAATGAGAACTGGATCCCGGGCGGCTATCTGCCCACAGGGGTGCCCGAAGCTGTCATCGACGTACCCGAATCGGCGACCGGAACAAAGGTTGACTATAACCCCGGACTCTGGCCTGGAACGGGCCAGGGCCTGACCCTGGGGCTGAACTCATGACGGTACCGGCAGGTCACGCCACACCACGGAGCGCGCTCGCCCCCGAAACGATCGATGCCGGCGCCGTGGTCACATTCGATGGCGACACGCTCATCACGAGCGGCGAGGCGATCATCGACTCTGTCGAGTCCCGCCTGTCGGCCGCGTCCGCACCGCCGAACCAGAACTGGTGGCTTTCCGCGGACGTCCCGGTGCTGTCACGCGGTGAAGCCTGGATCGTGCCACTGTTCTGGCTGCCGCCTACCGCCGACCGCGATCTCCCCGGCGTGCGACTCCTCGACGAGCGCGGGAGCGAACTCGGACAGAGCATCATGTCTGCGTGCTGGTACCGCCAGGGAGATCCCCTGAACGTCGAACTCGATCAGGTCGCACAGAAGGCGAACCCATACGCGGCTGTACTGGCGCAGACCGGAGCGAAAAACGCGGTGTGGTGGGCATTCGATCAGTTCGCGGTGGTGTTGGTGCACTACGCCGAACCACATGCGAGCAAATCGAAGATGGCACTGCACGTGGTTCCCGTCGGTTGGGTGTCGAGCCGACGCCCGACCAAGGCGAAGAAGATGCCCGTCCTCGATCTGAGCTGGTCATGGGCCGACGTCGTCGGCTTCGCCTCGTCGTCGCCGACGGGCTGACACGAGACGTGGGTTTGGACCAAGATTTCCACTACGACGGCGGATACCGATGGATGGCTTACACCAGACAATCCAGTCCTCGTGCGCGGTGATGCCCGCATCCTGCCTCTCGCATGGAGCAGTGAGGCGCACTGAGGCGACGGACCTGGGTCTACGCATCGCGCGCGGTCAAGCCCGTCTGGCGCATCGATCTGCAGTGGTCCTGGACCGATGTGTCAGGGTTGACGAGTGCGAGACCGAAAGCGAGCTGAGCGTGGGCCAGGGCCCGCCGCGACCGATCGGCTTTCCGGCCAGAATCCGTGACGGTGGGTGCGGTCGTCACGTTCGATGATGGCCGGCGGTGCGGCGTGGATCATTCCGCTCTCCTGGGTGCCGTCGGCGCACGACACCAACGATGCTGAGCATCAGGAACTGCGCGTTCGTGCCGACCTGCTGTGGGGCGAGATCGGGATGGCGTGCGAACAGCAGTACGGCAACCAGATCGGGATCGACCTCACCACGCCGGAATCCGCGTACGCGCGGGAGTTGATCCGCACGGGCGTGCGCCGGGCCGACTGGTGGCGCTTCGGCGATTCAGCGGTTGTCTGCGTCGTGTATGCAGCTCCGCTCCCGGCCCCGATGTCACGCATCGCGCTACACGTCATCCCCTATGCGTGGGTATGGGAAACCGCACCCGGCAAGGCGAAGAAGCCCCTCGTCCCCACCGACGGGGACTGGACGTGGTCAGACGTCGTCGCACTCGCAGCCGAGACGCTCGCTGCGTCCGGCACCGACTGACGGGCGCCGTCAAGCCCACAGTGTCGACGTAGACTGGTCTCGCCCCGCCTCCCTCTTCTCTTGGAGCCCGCGTGACCACCCCGAACACCCCCACCACCCACGTTCCCGACTCCGTCGAGAACGCCATCGCGACTCCTGAGAAGGAGCAGCCGTACGGCGCCCTCGGCCTCAAGGCCGAGGAGTACGAGCAGATCAAGCAGATCCTCGGCCGTCGCCCCACCAGCGGTGAGCTGGCGATGTACTCGGTGATGTGGTCGGAGCACTGCTCGTACAAGTCGTCGAAGAAGTACCTGCGCCGCTTCGGCGAGAAGGTCTCCGACGAGATGCGCGAGCGCCTCATGGTCGGCATGGGGCAGAACGCCGGCGTCGTCGACATCGGCGAGGGCTGGGCGGTCACGTTCAAGGCCGAGAGCCACAACCACCCGAGCTTCATCGAGCCGTTCCAGGGTGCCGCGACCGGTGTCGGCGGCATCGTCCGCGACATCATCTCGATGGGCGCACGCCCCGTCGCCGTGATGGATGCCCTGCGCTTCGGCGCCATCGACCACCCCGACACACCGCGCGTGGTGCACGGCGTCACCAGCGGCATCAGCTTCTACGGCAACTGCCTGGGCCTGCCGAACATCGGCGGCGAGACCGTGTTCGACTCGGTCTACCAGGCCAACCCGCTCGTGAACGCCCTCGCGGTCGGGGTGCTCCGCCACGAGGACCTCAAGCTCGCCAACGCCGAGGGCGTCGGCAACAAGGTCGTCCTGTTCGGCGCCCGCACGGGCGGCGACGGCATCGGAGGCGCCAGCATCCTGGCATCCGACTCCTTCGACGACGGCGGCCCCACCAAGCGCCCCGCCGTGCAGGTCGGCGACCCGTTCGCCGAGAAGGTGCTCATCGAGTGCTGCCTCGAGCTGTACCAGGGCGAGCTCGTCGAGGCGATCCAGGACCTCGGCGCCGCGGGCATCTCGTGCGCCACCAGCGAACTGGCCGCGAACGGCAACAGCGGCATGCACGTCTCGCTCGACAACGTGCTGCTGCGCGACCCCTCGCTGACGGCCGAAGAGATCCTGATGAGCGAGAGCCAGGAGCGCATGATGGCGATCGTCGCCCCCGAGAAGCTCGACGCCTTCATGGCCGTCGTGAACAAGTGGGACGTCGAGACCAGCGTGCTCGGCGAGGTCACCGGCGACGGCCGCCTCGTCATCGACTGGCAGGGCGAGCGCATCGTCGACGTCGACCCGTCGACGGTCGCCGTCGACGGCCCCGTCTACGACCGCCCGGTCGCGTACCCGACGTGGATCGACGCGCTGCAGGCGGATGCTGCCGAAGACCTCCCCCGCTCTAACGAGCCCGAAGTGCTGCGGACGCAGTTCCTGCAGCTGCTCGGCTCGCCGAACCTCGCCGACACCAGCTGGATCACCAACCAGTACGACTACTACGTCGGCGGCAATACGGCTCTCGCGTTCCCCGACAACGCCGGCATGATCCGCGTCGACGAGGAGTCGGGGCTCGGCTTCGCGATCTCGACCGACGCCAACGGCCGCTACTGCCAGCTCGACCCGTATGCGGGCGCGCAGCTGGCGCTGGCCGAGGCGTATCGCAACGTCGCCGTGACCGGCGCCGTGCCGACGGCGATCACCGACTGCCTGAACTTCGGCTCGCCAGAGAACCCCGAGGTGATGTGGCAGTTCGGGCAGACCGTCGACGGTCTCGCCGACGGATGCTACGCGCTGGGCACCCCGGTCACCGGCGGCAACGTGTCGTTCTACAACCAGACCGGCGATGTGCCGATCCACCCGACCCCGCTGGTCGGCGTGATGGGCATCATCGACGACGTGTCGCGGCGCATCCCGTCGGGCTGGCAGGACGCCGGTGAGAACATCTACCTGCTCGGCGTCACCTCGACCGAGCTGTCGGGTTCGGCGTGGGCCGACACCGTGCACCGACACCTTGGGGGGCTGCCGCCGAAGGTCGACCTGGCCGGTGAGAAGCGCCTGGCCGAGCTGCTGGGCGCCGCCCGCGAGGAGTGGCTGATCTCGTCGGCGCACGACCTGTCTGAGGGCGGCCTCGGCCAGGCGCTCGCCGAGGGAGTGATGCGCTTCGGCGTCGGCGCCCGCGTGTGGCTCACCGAGCTGATGGAGCGCGATGGGGTGGATGCTGCATCCGCCCTCTTCTCGGAGTCGACCGGCCGCGTCATCGTGACCGTGCCTCGCGAGGACGACGTGAAGTTCCAGGGCCTGTGCGAGGGACGCGGCTACCCGGTGCTGCGCATCGGCGTCACCGACAGCGAGCCCACCCTCGAGGTGCAGGACGTCTTCACCGCCACGGTCGACGAGCTGCGCGAGGTGTCGCAGGGCGCCCTGCCGGCCGTCTTCGGACCGACGGTCGCAGAGCCGCGATAAGGCGTCGTCGGCGCCGGTCGAGACGACGGCGAGGCGCCGGTCGAGACGACGGCGAGGCGCCGGTCGAGACGACGGCGAGGCGCCGGTCGAGACGACGGCGAGGCGACGACAGGCCGCGCCGGGCTGAGCGCGTCATGTATCAGGAACCGCTTGCCGCGCTCCCGGTATGTGTGAGCACAATGATCTTCATGACCGACGCTGCCCGTGGGGGTGCCCTCAGCGATGGCCCGGCGAGATGGGAACGCGCCGCCGAGCTGTTCGCCGACTGGCGTTCCGGCGACGCACGCGCCATCGACGACCTGGTGCGCCTGATGACTCCCGTGCTCTGGCACGTGGTGCGCGCCTATGGCCTCGATCGCCCGCTCGCCGAGGACGTCGTGCAGACGACCTGGCTCGCGCTCGTCCGAGGACACGAGAAGATCTCGGACTTCCGCTCCATCTCCGGCTGGCTCACGACGGCGGCCCGCCGCGAGGCGTGGAAGGTCGTGAAGAGAGAGCGACGCGCGGATGCCACTGACGACGTGGTTCTCGAGCCGATGCTGCCGGTGCAGGAGTCCGCCGAGACGACGGTCACCGCATCCGACGAGGCACGTCTGCTCTGGAAGGCGGTGGCCGCCCTGGACGAGCGCTGCCGGCGACTGCTGCGCGTCATCGCCTTCGATGACCGCCCCGACTACGCGACGCTGGCGGCCGAGCTCGATATGCCGGTGGGCAGCATCGGCCCCACCCGCGGACGCTGCCTGGTCAAGCTGCGCGCCCGGCTCACCCATGCCGACGGCGTGGACGAACGGGGGAACGATGGCTGAAACCGACCTCGAGCTGCTCGCCCGGCTGCGCGCCGCCGCCGAGAGCATCGATCCACCCGCGACCGACCTCGCCGATCGCATGATCGCCGCGATCGCCGTGACCGACATCTCGCGCGAGTACGCGCTGCTCACCCTGATCTCCAACGCCGAGACGCCGGTGCGCGCAGGTGCGGCGGGTGGTGAGGCCGAGACGAGCACGCTGCAGTTCAGCGACGGCTCGGCGAGCATCCTGCTGCATGTCGCGCACGCCGAACGCGGTCGCCGGCGCGTGGACGGGTGGGTGGATGCCGGCGCCGTCGAGGTGCAGCTCACCCAGAACGACCGCACCTGGACCACGGCCCCGGACAATCAGGGACGCTTCGCGTTCGACGAGATCCCACCCGGACTGAGCCGCGTTCGCCTGATCATCGGCAGCGACCGGAAAGACCTGCTCACACCGCACTTCGAGGTGTGACCACTGAAGCGTCGAGCCGAGAGGAAGATCGATGGCGCAGCCCGAGAACTGGAGTTGGCAGGACCGCGCCGAGGGGTCGATCCCCCGTGGTTCGGCGCTGGACCCGACCGTGGAGCCCGTGGACGGCATCCGCGCCTTTCCCACCGCGTATCTGCCCGACCGGCTGCTGATATCCGACCGGCTGGACGGCGGCGACGACGCCTATGACCGGGATCTGCGCGCGCTGACGCAGGCCGCGAACTCGTTCGGCTGGCAGCTGGCGGTGCAGGACGCGGATGTCATCCGTGCAGGACGCGACGCGCGGATGCTGCCGGGCATCCCCGGTGTGCACCGTGCCGTGCTGACGACGCCGGAGATTCCGAAAGAAGGCGAATCGCCTGTGCCGCCGGACGCGTGGCGGGTGCTGCAGCGTGCTCGGCGGATCGTCGGCGACCCGATGCCGAGAGCAGGACTCGAGCACGTGCTGGCCCTCGACCCGGTCGGCCTGAATCCGTTCACCCGGACGAACCCGTTCACCCGCACGAACCCGTTCACCAGGACCAACCCGTTCACCAGGACCAACCCGGTGCGCGGTGCGGGCCTCGTGGGCAGCGACGACTACCTCGAGCCCGGTCGCGGAGGGCGCCAGCCGATCGCGTGGATCGGCGCGGCGCCGGTGCGAAGCGCGCTGCCGCGCAGGACTCGGCGTGCGGTCGTGGCGGTGCTCGACACCGGATGCGGTGAGCACGAGTGGCTTCCGGAGTCGATCGTGACGCGTGGATTCGACCTGGACGGCATCCCGATCGGCCTCACCGACGATGACGACCCGGAGCGCTATCCCGACCTGTACGGCCAGCTCGACGGCGAGATCGATGCGGTCGCGGGGCACGGCACCTTCATCGCGGGACTCATCCGCCAGACGGCGCCGGATGCCGACATCCTCTCGATCCGCATCGCGAACTCGCTCGGCGTCGTGGATGAGAGCACCTTCCTGCAGGTGCTCGCAGCCGTCATCGAGCTGCAGCGTCGGTTCGTCCACGGCGAGAAGGGCGGGCATCCGGTCGACGTGCTGAACCTGTCGCTGGGGTACTACCACGAGACCCCGCTCGACGGGCAGTTCTCCCTCGTGCTGCACGACATGCTGCACACGGCGCGCGCGCTGGGCACGGTCGTCGTGTGCTCCGCGGGAAACGATGCGATCGACCGACCGTCGTTCCCGGCATCACTGTGGGCATGGCCAGGGGCAGACAACGGCTTGCGGCCCGACAAAGCGGTGCCGCTCGTCTCGGTCGGCGCCCTGAACCCGTCACGGCGCTCACTGGCGCTGTTCTCGAACGTGGGACCATGGGTGCGCACGTTCGCACCGGGCGCCATGGTCGTCTCGACGACTCCGGCGTTCACGGGCGGCGCACAGGCCGCGACGCGGGCGGACGTCGCCGGTGTCGACCGGCAGACCGTCGACCCCGACGACTACCGCGGCGGCTTCGTCGCCTGGAGCGGAACCTCGTTCGCAGCGCCCTATGTCGCCGGAAAGGTCGCGGCGCTGCTGGGCGCGCTCCCGACGGATGCCCCGGCCTCCGCCACCACGATCAGGAAGGCCGTCGGGAAGGTGCTCGCGGCGCTGCCGCCGGACGCTCCACTCGGCTGAAGCCTGCGGGCGGCACGCGATCGCCGAGCTTTCGCACGAGCGCCGGACACGGCATCCTGATCGGATGGGAAACTCTGCGCGCGAGCTGTACGAACGCGGACGCGCGGCATCGAACGCCCAGCGCTACTCCGAGGCGCGGCGTCTACTCGGCCGCGCGGGGTCGGCAGCGCCCGCAGACGACGCCGACCTGCGGGCACGGATCGCCGGCACCACGGCGTACGTCCTCGCCCAGACCGGCGAACCCGCGCGCGCCGAGAGCCTGTGCCGTGAGGCGCTCGAGCAGGACGGGGTCGGAGACGAGACCAGGGCGATCCTGGCCGGCCAGCTCGGTGTGCTGTTCACCCGGGCGGGCCGCCTCGATGAAGCCGAGACCATGCTCGGTCGCGCGATCGATCATCTCGACGGGATGGCTCAGGCGAATTGCCTGATGAACCGCTCGCTCGTGCACATGCACCGTCGCGCCTTCGACGCGTGCACAGCAGACCTCGAGCGCGCCGTCCTGATCTACGACCAGGCGGGTGAGACGGCTGCCGCCGCCGAGGCCAGGCACAACCTCGGGTACACGGCACTGCTGCGCGGTGACCTCGTCGAAGCACTCGATCTGATGGCCCGGTCGCGACCGGTGATCGCGGCCGCCTCGCGGGTGAACGCGGCGATGAGCGATCTCGACCGTGCGGAAGTGCTGCGCGATGCGGGTCTGGTCGATGAAGCGGAGGATCTGCTCGCCGAGGTGGCCGCCACCTTCGGTGCGGCGCGGATGCGTCAGGCCCGCGCCGAAGCCGAGTACCAGCTCGCCCGCTCCCTGCTCCATCACGATCCGCACCGCGCACGGCGGGTCGCGCGGACCGCTGCCCGGCACTTCCGCCGGCTGGGCGCGGACAGCTGGGCCGCGCGCAGCGATGCGATCCGCCTGGATGCCGAGCTGGATGCCGGGTCGACACCACCCGCGGCGGAATTCGCCACCACCGCCGCTGAGCTCAAGCGGGCCGGCTTCCCCAGCGAAGCGACGGCGGTGCGGCTGAGCGATGCTCTGGCCGCCACCCGGCGACGCGACCGGAGTCGCCCGATACAGTTGCCGGAGCACGCCCCGATTCCGCTGCGGCTGCGCGCCGCGGAGGTGCGCGCCGCACGTGCCCGGTCGCGGATGCGTCCGGCCGAGTCTCGGCGGCATGCGGCGGACGGTCTCGACCTGCTCACCGCATGGCAGCAGTCCTTCGGGGCACTCGACCTGCAGGCCTCGATCGCGATGCACGGCACGAACCTCGTGTTCGCGGGGCTGTCCACCGCCTCCGAGAGTCGTGACCCCGAAGTGCTGTTCGACTGGTCGGAGCGCGCCCGCCATCTGAGCCAGCAGGTCGCCGCGGTGCGCCCTCCGCACGACACCGGACACGCCGAGGACCTGGCCGAGCTGCGCACGCTGCGCGCCGAGCTGACCGGCCAGGAGTGGGCGTCGCACCCGCAGGTCCGGCTGCTGCGTGATCGCGTCCGCGAGCGCCAATGGACGGCGACCAGCGCAGGCGGTGCCCGCCCGCGGATCACCCTGGGCGCGCTGCGCGCCGAGCTCGGAGAGTCCGGCCACCCGATCGCCGCCCTGTCGTTCGTGTACACCGGCGACAGCTCGATGTGCGTCGTCACGACGGCCGATTCCAGCACGATCGCGGTGCTCGACCACGCCGCGATTCAGCACGCCGCAGACGGACTGCGCGCCGACCTCGACGTGTCGGCCTCGATCCGCACCGGCCCCATGGCCGCGATCGTCTCCCGCGCACTCGACGATCGGCTGCGCCGCCTCGACGACGCCCTCCTGGGCCCGATCCGCGCACTGATCGGCGACCGTCGCGTCGTGCTGACCGTTCCCGGCATCCTCGCCGGGATCCCGTGGGGGATGCTGCCGACGATGTCCACACGGCCGTTCACCCTGGCCACCTCGATGTCGCGGTGGACGCAGGAGCGCCAGGCGTCCCGTCCCCTGCGATCGGCGGGGTTCGCCGCCGGGCCGAACGTGCCTCGCGGCATCGAGGAGGTTCGCGCTGCGGCATCCACCTGGCGCGACGCAGGTGTGCTCACCGGCGAAGAGGCACGTGTGGATGCGGTGACCGCGCTGGCCGCGCGCGTCGACGTGCTGCACATCGCAGCGCACGGCCGGCATGCAGCGGACAATCCGCTGTTCTCCGGATTCGAGCTCGCCGACGGCGCACTGTTCGGGTACGACGTCGACATGATCGCCCAGGTGCCGGACACCGTCGTGCTCTCGGCGTGCGAACTCGGCCGGTCGTCGGTGCGCTGGGGCGAGGAAGCGCTCGGGATGACGCGGGTCTGGCTGCACGCCGGCTCACGCAGTGTGATCGCGGCACCGGTCGTCGTGCCGGACGACGTGGCAGGCGAACTGCTCAGCGCTCTGCACGTCGGACTCAGCGCCGGCGAATCCCCCGCGGTGGCGCTGGCTGCAGCATCCGCACAGACCGGTCTGCGCACGCCCTTCCAGTGCAGCGGAACAGGGCTCTGAGAGATTTCTCCATCCGATGTATCAGGATGCTGCCTGGGGGCTCCTGATACATGGAAGGTGTCACGCAGATGCCCTGCAGGGACAGCTGGGGACGTGGTCGCTCTGGGGATGCGTGCTGAAGGGGGACGCAGCGACGGACACCGACTGCCAGGAGGGCATCGCGGGAATGCAACCGCGATGCCCTCCCCTTAAGTCGCGCAGCCCCGCGCCACCATCCCCCGCCAGACGACCTCGACGGCCGCACGCAGCCGCTCGACGGTCTCCGGGTCGTCGACGCGGTCGCCCCGGACGACCAGCTGGTAGTACGCCGCGCCGGCGTTCTCAGCACCTGAAGACGAGCTGCCGGTCTTCACCAGCGACGGGCCGATCATCGACCGCTTCACCGACGAGACGTGGAACCCAGGCAACGAGTTCATCTTCCCTTCGGTGTTCCATGCAGGCGAGCACCTCGATGACCCGCTGGGTGAGTGGTACGTCTACTACGCACCGCATGACGCGCCCGGGGGCATCAACGTGATGTACGCGGACTCGCTCGATGGCCCGTGGACCCACTACGAGGGCAATCCCATCGTGAAGAGCACCTGGGACGGTCACTACGACGTCTCCCACGTGTCCTCACCGGACGTCGCCTGGAACGACGACGCCGGCGAGGTCTTCCTCTACTTCCACGGCGAGAACAACACCGATCGTTACGCCACCTCGGCCGACGGCCTGTCGTTCGACTACGGCGGAGTGGTGATGACCACGCAGCAGTTCGGACAGAACGCCACCGAGACCTCGTACAACCGCGTCTTCGAGAACCCGTTCCCTGAGAATGGGTGGGAGTACGCCATGTACTTCATGGTCAATGACACTTCCAATGTGCGCCGCATCGGACTGGCCTACTCGCACGACATGATCAGCTGGGAAGCGCAGCCCGGATGGGTCGTCGAGCCGACGGCCGTCGAAGGTGCGAACGTCGCCGGTCCCGAGCTGTGGGAGTGGAACGGCACCTACTACGTGCTGTACGGGTCGAGCGTAGGCACGATCTTCGCGAAGCAGGTGGATCGCGATCTGCGTGGCATCGGCGATCCGATTCCGCTGTACATCCCGAGCCCTTTCCCGCCCGAGGACGGTCGTGCCAGCTCCCCGCAGATCGTCACCGCTGACGGTAAGACGCACATGATCTTCGAGGCAGGAGGACGACTCGGAGCTACCGTTCACCACGCGACCCTTGATCCAGATGGCCATCGCGACCCGGTGAACACACACCCTGACGACCCCCTGTTCGCGCAATGCTCTGGAGCCGGATCGGATGAGTTCGACGGTGATGCGCTCGAGACGAGGTGGACCGTGCTGCACGACGACGAGGGCAGACAGCGTCTCGAGGATGGCGCGCTCGTGCTGACCTCGCCGGCGACCTCGATCAACGGCGCGACCATCCCGAACCTGCCCGTGCCAGACGGCGCATGGGAGGTCACCACCGAGATCGAGTACGCACCGACCGCGAAGTACCACCAGGCCGGCCTGACCCTGTACAGCGACGACCTCAACAACGCCAAGCTGGTGTGGTCGTTCGCCAACGGCGGCATCCGATTCGACTTCACCTGGAAACGCGACGGCAAAGACCGGTTCGATTCCTGGGCGTGGGAAGACACCTTGTTCCCGCCCGCCGACCTCGGCAGCACCGCCTGGCTGCGCCTCTCCAGCAACGGCGAGTACATCGTCGCCGCCCTTTCCACCGACGGCACCACATTCACCACCGTCGGCCGCCCCATCCCCGCCGCCGACCTCGCCGCCGACAGCATCGGCGTCACCGCGTTCCGCGGCGTCGCCTCCGCCCCCGACGCCGAAGCGCGATTCAACTGGTTCCGCTTCACCCCATCGGAAGCAGAACTCGCCGACTGCGCAAGCGACGGAACAGCCCCAGGAGACGACACCGACCCCGGAAACGGAACAGCCCCAGGAGACGGAACCAACCCCGGAGACGACGTCGACGACGGAGCGACGCCAGGCGACGGCACAGCCCCCGACGACGGCACAGGCCCCGGTGCGACCCCCGGAGACGACGACGCCTCCGACACAGACGTCGACCCCGCACCGAACGGCAGCGGCGACAGCGGTCTCGCCGCCACCGGCGGCGAAGTCCCCCTCGCCCTGCCCGTGGTCGGCGGACTCCTTCTGCTAACCGGAGCCGGAGCCCTGGTGCTCCGCCGCCTCCGCCGCAGCTGATCCGCCTTCCGGGCAAGAGCGTCGCGCCCCAGGGCGCGGCGCTCTTGCACCCCGGCCAGCCGACGCCCGTACTCTGCCGTCCCCGCCCAGCGGTCACGCCAGCATCCGGCACACTAAGTCGCAGCGCGCCCGAGTGTGGCGTCGGGGTATACGATCGCGCACGGCAGAAGCACGCGCCGAGGCACGTCGTCGCCCGACAGGATGCTGGTGAGCATGCGCACCGCCTGCGCGCCGATCTCGGCGCGCGGAGCGCTGAGATGGGTGATCGGCGTCGCCTCGTTGTGCTGACTATCGGATTCGCCCAGCGCGACCAGCGATAGCGGACGGTCGGCAGAGCGGTTGCTGCGCGCGATCCCGCTCGCCTCCTCCGGGTCTTCGACGAACACGACGGTGACGTCGGACGCTGCCAGCTCATCGAGCACGCCGTCCGGGTTCTTCGGAGCGGATGCTGTGATGACCGCTTCTGCTCCGGCCTGATCGACCGCGCTCCGGAAGCTCTCCAACCGGTCGCGCGTCGACTCTGAGTCGTAGGGCAGGCGCACGTACCCGAACCTTCGATGTCCACGCTCGATGGCGAGCGTGACGAGTTCGGTCACAGTCGCGCAATAGGCGGCTCCTACGTAGGGAATGCGCTCATCGCCGTCACGTCGTCCGACAGCAACGAACGGGAACCCGCGATCGACCAGTGCGCTCAGCTCGCCGCCGTTCATCTCCCGGCCGAGCAGCACGCACCCGTCCGCCATCCGCAGACGACTGCCCTCGTGAAGCAGTCGCCGGCGCCCGTCCTGCGTGCGCGAGCTGGTGAACAACAGCAGATCCTGGCCGAGCGCCTCGGCAGCTGACTCCACCCCACGCAGCAAGGGCGCGTAGAAATCCGAGGACTCCCGCGGAAACGCCGACTCGTACGTGAACACGCCGATCAGCGCGTTCGATCTGCCGGCCAGCATCCTCGCCGCCGGATCGACGCTGTACCCGGTCTCTTCGATGACGCGCAGCACCCGCCGACGCGTCGGCTCCGAGACGCGCGTGGTCGCATCCGTGCGCCCGCTCACCACGAGCGACACGATGGCCTGGCTCACACCGGCGAGTTCGGCGATGTGTCGCTGGGTCAGACGCACCGGCTTCGAGGTCACCAGTTCATCCTGCGGCAAAGCTCGGGTGTCGCGCGACACCGCGCCCGATCATGCGCATTATCGGACCGCGACGGCGAAGAGCGCCGGCATCCGACTGTCCCGACGCGGACTCAGGTCAGTGCGGCGAGGAATGCGGCCTGACGCTCCCACTGCAGGCCGAGCCCGCCCTCGTGACCGTTGAAGTGGTAGTCGACGATGTCGGCGGAGCCGGCCCAGTGGTTGCGTGCCGCGTACACGGTCGACGGCGGGCAGGTCTGGTCGAGCATCGCGGCCGAGAACAGCGCCGGCATGTTCGCCCGCTTCGCGAAGTTCACTCCATCGAAGTACGACAGCGTCGTGAACACCTCGTCGACGCTGTCACGGTGCACGGCCAGGTACCGCACGACCTCCTGGTAGGGGTCGCGGTCGGTCAGTCCGACCGCGCGGCGGAAGTGACACAGGAACGGCACGTCGGGCATCGCCGCGATCAGCCCTTCGCTCAGCCCGGCGGCGGCGATCGTCAGCCCACCGCCCTGGCTCACACCGGCGACAGAGACGCGCTCGGGGTCGACGACGTCGAGTTGACGCACCGCGTCGACCGCCAGCACTGCGTCGGTTATGAGTCGACGATAGTAGTAATCCTGTGGATCGCGGATGCCCTGGGTCATGAACCCGGGTACCGCCGGCGTCGAGCCGTGCGGGTCGGCAGTGACCCCGCCGGTGCCCCACATGGACCCCTGCCCGCGCGTGTCCATGAACAGGTGAGCGTAGCCGGACACCGCCCACGCCAACCGTTCGTGCGGCAGCCCGCGTCCACCCCCGTAGCCGTTGTACTCGACCACGGCGGGCAACTGCCCGGAGTGACCGGTGGGCAGGGTGAGCCACGCGCTGACGGGATCACCTGCGAAGCCAGAGAATGTCACGTCGTACACCTCGACCGCCTGCAGCGCCGACGTCGAGCGACGAAGCTGCACGGGTCGCGCGCGAGCCCGCGCCTCTTGCAGCGTGCGCAGCCAGAAGGCATCGAAGTCGACGGGCTCCGCGACCTCGGGCCGGTAGTCGCGCAGTTCTTCGGGGCGAAGGTCGAAGCGAGGCATGTGAGCATCCTTCCAGACGGCGGCGATTGAGAAGCATCCGGGGGTGCACGCGATCCGCCGACCGCGTGCACCCCGATGTCGCTACGCCGTCCGACGGCGCCGACGGCCGATGGCCACGGCCGCTGCACCGGCAAGGAGCAGCAGCAGGCCGGCTGCCCACGCGGTGCTGGTGTCGGCGCCGGTGACAGCCAGGTCCGTCTCACCGTCCGCCGTATCAGCGGCTTCGACCGGGCCGGTCTGATCACCAGGGCGGTCCGGGTCGCCACCCGCGCCATCGGAGCCGTCGCCATCGGAGCCATCGCCATCGGAGCCATCGCCATCGGAGCCATCACCGCCGGGTACCTCGCCGTCAGCATCCGATGCGACGCGGAACTGCGCACTCGCTTCACCCGACTCGTCGCCGGTCAAGGTCACCGTGTGGATGCCGTCATCGATGTCCTGGGGAATGGTCCAGGAGAAGACGACCACGCCGTCCGAACCCGCAGTCTGCACGCCAAGGTCCAGAGGGTCGGAGTTCATGACACCGACGACACGCTCACCCGCCGCGAAGCCCGTGCCGGTGACGATCTGATCATCGCCAGGGGCAAGCTCGCTGTGTGCGAACGTGACGACAAGCTCAGCAGGTTCGCCCGGCTCACCCGGCACGCCCATGCACTCCTCGTACTGCTGAGCACTCGGCGAAAAGCGGAACCAGTCGAAGGTCGCCTCGATCTCGGGTGTCGCGGCCCCGCCGCGGAAGGCGAACGGGCCGACATGTGTGAACCGGGGCACTCCGGCGGCGGATTCCGCACTCAGCATCGACCCGATGCGGTCGAAGTTCACACCATCCGACGAGACCGAGCCTTCGATCTGCGAGCCGTCGCTCGTGAGCCGGAGCCAGATCTGTGAATCGTGGTAGCGCTGCTGCGTCGTGAATGACGGCGTGCCCGCCGAGACGAGCTCGACCACGCGGCCGGGCTTGGCCTGCCCCATGTCGAGCTTGAGGTAGTCGGTGTCGCTCGCGTAAAGCAGCAGTCCGGCCTGCTGGTAGGTCTGACCCGGATCGATCGTGATCTTCGTCGTCACCTGCCACGCCCCGTCGGGCAGCTCCTGCTGCAGCAGAGGTGCCGCGGCGACGCCGCCGGAATAGGTCGGGATCGTGAGCGTTCCGTCCGAGACTGCGTGGCGTGCGAGATCTTCACGCACGGTGCGGCCCCAGACGTCGTCGAGCCCCTCGTCGAACTCATCGGACCCCGGTGCGGCGCATGTCTCGAAGACGGGGTTGGCCTCGTCGGTCGGGAATCCACCGAATGTCGGCTCGATGACTGTCTCCGCGCCGTCCTTCGCCCACGCGATCGTGCCGCCCAGTCGGTCGCCTGCCTCGTAGAACAGGTAGGTGTCATCGCCGTCGCTGACGACCTCGGGCGCCGCCACGCGGCCGGTGTCCGTGCCCAGCCCGCTGGCGGAGTGCAGCAGGATCGGGGTGTCTCCGACCACGCGCAGCGTCTTGTCGATCGTGCGGGCGTAGCTGTTGCCGCTGGATGCGTGATACAGCAGGTACAGCTGGCCGTCGTGCTCCCACAGGTTCGGGCTCGAGACGTTCGCGCCCTCCTCCTCACCAGGGCTCAGGATCACCTGCGGATCGACCACCCAGTCGCGGGCGTCCACCGACTCGGCGAGGCGGATGCGGCGCACGCCGGGCAACCCGCCCGCGACGGGCGTGTTGTCATTGGTCATGTAGAGCATCGCGTAGTTGTAGGGCGAATCGGGGTCCGGATGCTCGAATACGCGCGCGTACGCCGACTGGACGGTCTTCGGGCCGCCCTCGACGTCGCTCATCGCGTTGTTGACAGCCACTCCGCCGTACTCGAAGGTGATGCCGTCATCGCTCGTGGCGTATCGCGTGGTCGAGTTGGTGCCGTGGAAGTAGAGGAACATCTTTCCCTCTTCGGCGTTCCAGAACGTGTCAGGCGTCGACACGTGGCTGTCACCGGACCGGCCGCCCTCGAGGTTGTAGTGCGGCTCCCACACCCGCGAGATCACCGGATTTCCGGTGTGCTCCGTCCAAGGGCCCTCCAAGCTGTCGGCGTACATCAGCACGATCCCGCCGGGGTCATCGTGCGGCGCCGTGTACAGGTACCACTCGCCAAGCGGATTCGCGAAGTGCTCCCCCGCGTGGAACACGCTCGGGAAGATGAACTCGTTGGTGGGGTTGTAAGTCATCTCCGATTTGTTCGTGATGATGCCCTGGTAGCCGAACACCGGCCAATCCGCCGGCGGGGGCGCCACCTCGGTCGTCACCATGCCGCCCGCACCGGGCGGTACCGCCGACGCGGGGAGCGTCCCCGCCGCCGCCATGACCGCGGCGACCCCGACCGCGACGACCGCCTGCGCGGCTCGACGCGAGCGTCTGAGCGTGATCTTCATCTCTTCTCTCCTTTGAGTGGCGCCCGCGTTCGAGCGCGACGATCAGCGGGCACTGCGCCCGAGATCTTGAATTGGCGCTGTCCGCCGATCAGCCCTTCAGCCCGGTGTTCGCCAGACCCTGCACGAACTGCTTCTGTGCGAAGAGGAAGACCACTAGCACGGGCACGACGGTGAGGGTCGTCGCCGCGAGCTGCACGTTCCACATCGGTCCGCCGTAGGCATCGACGTACTGCGTCAGCGCCTGCGGCAGCGTGAACATCTTCTTGCTCGACAGATACACGATCGGCTCGAGGTACAGGTTCCACGACTTCAGGAAGGTGAAGATCGCCACGGCGGCGAGCGCCGAGCGCGAGAGAGGGAAGGCGATTCGCCAGAAGATGCCCCACCGGCCCAGGCCGTCCATGCGTCCGGCTTCCTCGAGTTCAGCGGGCAGCCCGAGGAAGAACTGCCGCATGATGAAGATCGCCAGCACCGCAGGCGCGCCGAAGATCGGAATGACGATCAAGGGCCAATGCGTGTCGATCAGTCCCAGCCCGTTCACGAAGCGGAACAGGGGAACGATCGTCACCTCACTCGGCACGAGCAGACCGACGAGCACCACCAGGAACAGCGCGTTGGCACCGGGGAAGCGGATGCGAGCGAACGCGTATCCGGCCATGGCCGCCACCAGCATGGTGCCGACCGTGACGAGGGCGGCGATGTACAAGCTGTTCCAGTACTGCTGCGCGAACGGCTGCAGCCGGAACACCTCGCCGTAAGCGGCCGCAGTGGGATCGGCGGGCCACAGCGTCGGCACCTTCTGCAGGATCTCGCGCATGGGCTTGAAGCTCGAGGTGATCATCCACAGCGTCGGGAAGACGAACGGGATGCTGAGCACCGCCATCAGCGTGATCAATCCGGCGGCAACCCAGCGGCGCTTGCGCTTCGCTCCGCTCGATCGCACAGGTCTGCTGCTGCCGGTGACGACAGCGCGGGTGGACAGGGCTTCGGGCTCGGCCGTCTCAGTTCTCATGGAACACCCACTTCTTCCGGGTCTGCCACTGCACGAGCGTCAGGATCAGCACGATGATGAACAGCAGCACCGCGATGGCGCTGGCATAGCCGAAGTCGTTGAATCGGAACGCCTGCTGGTACAGGTAGTAGACGAGCACGGTCGTAGAGTTGCCTGGCCCGCCGCCGGTAAGCACGTCGATCTGGGCGAAGACCTCCAGCGAGCCGACGATGGTCAGGATCATCACGAGCATGATGGTCGGACTGATCATCGGCAGCGTGATCGACCGGAACCGGCGCCACGCTCCGGCGCCGTCGATGCGGGCGGCCTCGCTGATCTCCTCCGGCACACCCTGCAGGGCGGCGAGGAACAGGATCATGTTGAGACCGACGTTCTTGAACACCTGCACGACGATGACCGAGATCATCGCGGTGACCTCGCCGCGCAGCCAGTTCGGTCCCTCGATGCCGAGCAGCGACAGGAATCCGTTGATGCCGCCGTCGGCCTGCAGCAGAAAGCTCCACACGATGGTCCACGCGACCAGCGAGACGACCACCGGCGAGAAGAAGAACGTGCGGAACGTCGTCGTGGTGGGCAGCTTCTGGTTCAGCAGCACCGCCAGGAACAGCGCGAGAGACACATTCAGCGCGACCAGCCCGATGGAGAACCACAGGCTGACCAGCAGCGAATTGTGCAGACCCGGGTCTGCCAGCATCCGCTCGTAGTTGTCTGCTCCCGAGAACACGAACGTGTTCGCCAGCACGTTCCAGTCGTGCAGTGAGAACCAGACCACCGCGATGAGCGGGGCGATCACGAAGGCGAGCGAGCCGAGCACGACCGGCGCGACCATCGTGTATCCCACGATCCAGTCGCCGCGGGTCGCCGCGGAGCGGCGAGGACGACGTCCTCCCCGCTCCGCGGACTCGGCCGCCACGACGGCGGCAGTGGCGGTCATCCGATCAGCCCTCCAGCAGCGGCGTGATCGCCTCGCAGGTCGAGTTCAGCACGGCCTCGACGTCGGCATCCTTCTTCCACAGCGAGTCCAGCTGGGCGCGCACGGTGTCCTGCAGCTGCGCGAAGTTCTTGTGCGTCGGCTTCGTGACGGCATCCTGGATGCCCTCGACGACGACCGACTGCAACTGGTCCTCGCTCAGGCGCGGGTTGGCGGCGGCGAGCGTCTCTGCGTTCAGCAGCGACTCGCGGGGCGGCGGGAAGTACGTCGCCAGCTTCTCGGCGTTCTCGGGGTTGGTGAAGTACGCGAGGAAGTCGGCGGCGACCGTCGGATGCTCCGCGTTGGCGAACACGCCGATGCCGGCCTGCCCGATCACGTTCTGCTTGCCCGCAGGCCCGGCCGGCAGCGGCACGATGTCCCATGCGAACGAGTCGTCGAGGGCGGATGCCCGGCTGATCTGGGTGATGGTCATCGCGGCATCCCCGGCGAAGAAATCGGCAGTGACGCCCGGGCCGGGAATGGCACCGTCCTCGAAGACGGCGTCGTGGAACCAGGTGAGCGCGTCGATCATCGCAGGGTCGGTGAATGTGCACTGCGTGCCGTCGGCGCTCCACGGCGCGGCATCCCAGCCGCCCCAGACGCTGGCGAGGTTCTCCCACACCTTGTAGTCGAAGTCGCGCACGACCATGCCCGCCTTGCCGGTGTTCTCCGCCGTGGCTGCCGACATGTCGCGAGCGGCGTCGTAGGTCCAGTCGCCAGAGGCGACGAGGTCGGCCGGGTTGGCCTGACCGGCGGCCGAGAGCTGATCGGTGTTGACGAACATCGCGAACGGGCTGTTCGAGAACGGGTAGGCGAAGAGCTTCTCGTCCTGCTGCCACAGCGCCAGTGACGAGTCGATCAGGTCGTCGTAGTCGTAGCCCTCGGTGTTCTTGAGGGTGTCGGTGATGTCGGCCAGCGCGCCGGAGGAGACGAACTCGGGCGCGTAGCTCTCGAGGATCCACCCCAGGTCAGGGGCGTTGCCGCCGGCGAGCTGTGTGGTGAGGCTGGTGGTGTAGTCCTCGAACGGGATCGGCTCGAAGGTCACCTTCGAAACGAGGTCCGGGTTCTCGGCGACATAGGCGTCGGCGATCTCCTGGAACATCCCCAGCTGCGATTCATCGGCCGTCCACACGGTCATGCGCAGCTCGACGGGCTCATCGGGGGCCTCGGTGCCGGTGGAGGAACCACTGCATCCGGTCAGGGCGAGGGCGGCGGCGGAGATGCCGGCGCCGATCGCGATCGTGGCGCGCTTTCTGCGCGAGGTGTACGGGGTCATGCTCACTCCTTCGTGGGTCTGGTGCTGGGTGGGTAAGAGTCGGGATCAGTAGGCGTAGACGCGTCCTTCCGGCCAGTGACGCTCCACGCCCGTGTCGTCGAGCTCACGCTGGTAGGCGTCGAGCAGCTCGTCGTCGGCGTGCACGGCGTGCGGCCGGGTGTCGGATGCCAGGCAGTACGCAGCCAGGTGACCGGCGGCTTCGCCGATGTTCCATTCGACGGGGTGCAGCCGGTAGCAGCCGTTGGTGATGTGGGTCGTGCCGATGTTCTTGTTCGCCGCGATCAGGTTGGTCATCCGCTGCGGGATGAGTGCGCCGAGCGGGATCTCGAACGGGGTCGAGGCGACATCGATGTACGTGTCGCCCCCGGTGGACGGGTGCAGGTCGATGCGGTACATTCCGACGCCGACCGAGTCACGGTAGCGGGTGGCGCCCGCATCGCCGCGCACCGCGTACGACACGTCGTTCTCGGTGATCGTGGTGACCGCGCGGATGCGGCGCGACTCGCGGTGGTAAGGCGCCTGCGCGAGCCCGTCGTCCGAACCCATCACTTCTGGCAGCAGACGCAGGCCGGGGTAGCCGGTGCCTCCGTCGGGGCGGGGTGCCTCGGTCTGCATCCAGTACAGCATCGACAGGCTCAGTTGCCTGGCGCGCTCATAGTGGGTCAGCTCGTCTTCGCGCGACGCATCGAGCACGGGCGCGAGGAAGTAGTCGATGCTCGGCCAGTTCACCAGGCAGATGTCGCTGTCGTAGAAGCCCGCCTCGAACATGTCTCGTGCGGCGATGCGCCGGAACGTCCACAGGTTCTGGTCACCGGCATTGCGCGACTGGTCGGCGTCGACCTCGCTCACATCGTCGCCGGGGTTGGGGTCGAAGTTGCGGTCGTCGATCACGAGCGTTCGCGGGTTGGGGGCCCGCCATGACAGCATCCGATTCCCTTGCCATGCCTCCGGTGCGTACGCGCGCCAGAAGTCGTATTCGGCCGGCCGCTCGATCGTGTGGTCGCCCTCGGCGTGTTCGATCGCGAAGCAGATGCTCAGCGCCTGCACATTGTCGGGCTGCGCAGTCTCGGGCGCGCTGGGCTCGCCGGTCTCGGCACGCGATTCGAACCCGATGACGTACTCTGTGCCGGTCAGCGGCAGCAGCTCGCCGGTCTCGGTGGCGTCGATGACGTAGTCGGCGGCCACGGTCGTGCGGGCGTCGTCGAGCACCGACTCGAGCGTCACTGCGCTGATCCGGTCGCCGTCGACGCGCGCCGCGACGGGGCGCATGCGCTCGAGAAGGCGGATGCGGCCGGTCGATCGGTACGGCGCGAGCATCTCTTCGAGCACGCCGACGGCGACGCGCGGTTCGTGGCACAGCTTCGACACCCAGCCCGCACCGGGGTTGAGGTCCGCGCGTCCGCGGGCGGCGTCGGTGAGGGGATAGCGGCGGCGGTACACCTCTCGGATGCCGTCACGCAGCGCCCGGTAGCGTGCGGTGACCCCGAATTCCTCGACCCACGGATGCTCATCTGGCGGCACGCCCTGCGAGGTGAGCTGCCCGCCGATCCATGGGAACTCCTCGGTGAGCACGACGCGGGATCCTCGGTCGGCGGCGGCCAGGGCTGCGGCGATGCCGCCGAGGCCGGCTCCTACGATGAGGATGTCGGTCGTCAGGTCAGGCGTTGTCACGGATGGGTCCTCTCGGATATGGGGGCAGGGGCGAGCGACGTGCCGTCGACGTCGGGGCAGGGAAGCATCTGATGCAGGTCGGCATCGTCCAGGCGCGAGCGGGAATCGGATGCTGCACGCGAGTCCTCATCGACGATGCGCGAGAGCAGCACGAGCGCACGGGCACCCATCTCCTCCCGGGGCACGGTGAACCCCGACCAGCTCACATCGCGCTGACGCAGGTGGTGCGACTGGCCGAGCAGCAGGAACGACACGTCATCGGGCATACGCACTCCGCGCTGCCCGAGTGCGTCGACGATCTCGTCCGGTGACTGTTCGGGCGCGACGAGGATGGCGGTGAGACGGCGTTCGACGATCTCGTCGGCGCCCGCCTGCGCGTCGTGCATGTCGACGAAACGCAGCGGCAGGCGATCGGCGCGCATGGCCCTGGTGTAGCCGTCGATTCGGTCGATGGAAGCCTGATCGGCGCCCTGCGGACCGACGTATCCGATGCGGGTGTGCCCGAGCGCGCGAAGCCGCCCGACCTGCCGTGCGGTCGCCTCGACATAGTCGGCGCCGACATAGGGCAGGCGACCGCCCTCGCTGACACGCTTTCCGATGAACACGAAGGGATAGTTGGTGTCGAGCAGGTGCTGCAGTTCGCTCTGGTCCTCACGTTGCCCCAACAGCAGGCATCCGTCGGCGAGGCCGAGGCGCTGCCAGCCGTCGCGGGTCAAGCGGCGGCGACCGTCGACGACACGCGCCGAGGTGAACAGCAGCATGTCGACGCCGAGCTGCTCGGCGGCGCGCTCGATGCCGTTGAGGAACCCGCCGTAGAAGTCGCGGCCGCCGCGCGGGAATGTCTTCTCGTAGGTGAAGACACCCAGGATCTGGTTGCGGCCGCCGGCCAGGCGCTGTGCGACAGGGTTGGCGGAGTAGCCGGTGATGCGGATGGCCTCGAGCACGCGGTTGCGGGTCTCTTCGGAGATGCGCACGCCGATCGGAGCGTTGCCGTTGAGCACGAAGCTGACGGTCGACTGGCTGACGCCGGCCATGGCGGCGACGTCGGCCTGGGTGAAGCGATGGCGTGGCATCGATCCTCCTCGATCGGGATGGGTGTTGGGTGGCGCGCGTGATTCCCGAGTCTCTGATGCCGGGGCGCGATCGGTCAAGATGATAATGCGCATTATTTATGCCCCGCAGCCATCCTGGTGCGCCCTGCTGGCGTGGACTCACCGTGGCGTAATCCGCATTATCGGATGCACGGCCGAGGCTCGTGCGGACACGCGATACGCTTCGTGAGTGAACTCACCGCATGAAGAAGCCGAGGACCTCTCCGCCTACAGCGAGGGTCGCCAGAAGCGCATCCGCGTCATCGCCTGGGTGACCATCGCCTCGCTCATCCTCGTCGGTGGCGGTGCGACCGTGCTGACACTGCTGTTCGGCTGAGCAGAGACCGTGCCGCAGTCACACCACCCGATCGTGGTGATGGGTGTGTCCGGCGCAGGAAAGACGACGATCGCCCGGCTGATCGGCGAGCGGCTCGGGATGCCCTTCATCGACGCCGACGACCTGCACGACGAAGCGAACGTGGCGAAGATGAGTGCGGGTATCCCGCTCACCGACGAGGATCGGATGCCCTGGCTCGAGCGCGTCGGGAACGCGCTCTCTCAGCATCCGACGCCCGTCATCGCCTGTTCGGCACTCAAGCGCGCTTACCGCGACGTGCTGCGCGGACGCGCACCGCGCACGCGGTTCGTGATGCTCGACGCCGACCTCGAACGCCTCGCCAGCCAGGTCTCGCACCGTGAGGACCACTTCATGCCGCCGGCGCTGCTGCAGTCGCAGCTCGACACGCTCGAGCCGCTGGAGGCCGACGAGCCGGGTGTCGTCATCCAGGTCGACGCCGGGCCCGACGAGCTCGTCGCGCGCGCGGTCGACGCGCTCGCCTGAGCCCCGGCCGGCGCCCGCTACGATTCTGCAGTGATGAACGCTGACCTGCAGCGGCTGCGCGCCGCCCTCGAATCCGAACGCCCTCTCACCTGGGTGCTCACCGGCGATTCCATCACCCACGGACTTCTGCACACCCAGGGTGCCCGCAATTACGTCGATCACCTGCACGAGCTGATCCGCGGCGACATGGGCCGAGTGCAGGACGTGCTGATCAACACGGGCATCAGCGGCTGGCGAGTAGTGCTGCTGCTCGAAGACTTCGACCGGCGCGTGGCCATGTGGCGCCCGGACGTCGTCACGCTCATGATCGGCACGAACGACTGCTCGGACGCCGGCGTCTTCCCGGTGGTCTCACCCGCGCAGTTCGCCGCCTCGGTCACCGAATTCGTGCGCCGGGTGCGCGCCACCTGGGCGATCCCGGTACTGCAGACCCAGCCCGCGATCGACGTCGCCAACGCCCCCGAGCGCGCCCGCATCGCCGACTTCGCGCAGGCGATCCGCGATGTCGCCGCTGCCGAGGACGCCATCCTCGTCGACCAGTTCGCGAAGTTCGCCGAGCTCGGCGCGGGCGACGTGCCGCACAGCCTGCTCGACGATCCCTTCCACCCCGGAGACGCCGGTCACGCCGCGCTGACCCTCGAGATCGCCCGCGTGCTCGGGCTGCGCGCGCCGGCAGCATCCGACCGCGTCCTGCCCGACCTGACCCAGCGCGTCGCACGCGCGATCTGACGGCTGGTTGCCCGAGACTCGCTGGTTGCCCGCGACTCGCATCAGCGCGAGTCGGACTTGCGGGCGCCGGCCTCGAGCACGTCGCCGGCGGGCAGCTCTTTGTGGCCGCCGAACTGCAGGCGCATCGCCGAGAGCACCTGGTTGGCGAACTGGTCTTCATCGCGTGAGGCGAAGCGCTCGAACAGCGCGGACGACAGCACGGGCACTGGAACTCCCACGTCGATCGCGGCCTTGACAGTCCAGCGGCCCTCGCCCGAGTCCGAGACGCGACCGGCGAGCCCGTCGAGCGCGGGGTTCTCGTGCAGCGCGGTGGCGGTCAGGTCGAGCAGCCACGACGAGATCACCGACCCGCGCCGCCACAGTTCGGTGACCTTCGCGGTGTCGATGTCGAACTGGTAGAACTCGGGCTCTTCGAGCGGGGCGACCTCGGCGGAGTGCTCCGCCTCGCGCACGCCGGCATCCGCGTTCTCGAGCAGGTTCAGGCCCTCGGCGATCGCCGCCATGATGCCGTACTCGATGCCGTTGTGCACCATCTTCACGAAGTGGCCGGAGCCGGCCTGACCACAGTGCAGATAGCCCTGCTCCTCGGGCGCGAGTTCGCCGGTGCGTCCCGGGGTCCGTTCGATCTCACCGGCGCCCGGCGCGATGGTGCGCAGCAGCGGCTCGATGTGCTGCACGGCAGCATCCGATCCCCCGACCATGAGGCAGTACCCGCGCTCGAGACCGAACACCCCACCGCTCGTGCCGGCATCGACGTACTCGATGCCGCGCTCGCGCAGCGCGGCGGCGCGGCGCACGTCGTCGCGGTAGTTCGAGTTGCCGCCGTCGATGACGATGTCGCCAGGCTCCAGGTGCGCGGCGACCTCGTCGACGACCTGCCCGGTCAGCGATGCGGGCACCATCACCCAGACCACGCGCGGGGTCTGCAGCTGCGCGGCGAAGTCGGCGAGGTCGGATGCCCCGGACGCACCCTCTGCGGCGAGCGCCGCGACAGCATCCGGATTCACGTCATAGGCGACGCAGTCGTGCCCGTCCTTCATCAGCCTGCGCACGATGTTCGCGCCCATCCGGCCCAGTCCGATCATTCCCAGCTGCATGGCGTCTCCCTCGTGTCCGGTCGTTCCATCGTCACGCACGTCGGGGAGGCGGGCAAGGGGCTCGCACCTCGCTCCCCGCCCCGTTGTCGGGAACGGATGCAGGGAGATTGAACGCTTGTCCGGCGACACGCCGAGGTTTTCACCTGCAGGCGTTCAGACGTCCTGCATCCGTTCCCACGAGATCAGGCGAGCGTGAGGAACAGCTTCTCGAGCTCCTGCATGCTGGGTGCGTCGTCGTCGGCATCCTCTCCCTCGGTCACGCAGGTGCGCAGGGCGGTGCTGATGACCGCGAACCCGGCCCGGTCGATGGCCTTGCCGACGGCGGCGAGCTGCAGCACGACGTCGCGACAGTCGGCGTCGGTCTCCATGGCGTCGATCACCGCGGTCAGCTGCCCGCGGGCGCGCTTGAGCCGGTTGACGACCTTGCGGATGTCGTCGGCGGATGCCTGGCTGCTCATGCCATCTCCTTCTCTCGGATGCCGGTGCCGGCGCTCTCGCGGGCATCGGCGCTCATTCGTGTTCCGGCCGCCCAGGTCAGGTAGCCGCCGTCGAGGTTGCGGGCCCGGCGCCCACGCTGCCGCAGCAGCCGGACGGCGGTGTGACCGCGCTGACCGACCTGGCAGTGCACGATCAATTCGCCCGGTGGCAGGTCGTCGATCCGCTCGCGCAGCTCGTCGACCGGGACGTTGAGGCTGCCCGGGATCGACCCGCCCGCGTGCTCGGCCTCGGTGCGCACATCGATGACGGTCGCCCCCGCGGCTACCGCGGCATCGACCTCGTGCCACTGGATGCTCTCGGTCAACCCGGTCGCGGCGTTGTCGGCGATGTAGCCGAGCATGTTGACGGGATCCTTCGCCGAGGCGAACTGCGGTGCGTACGCCAGTTCGAGACGACTCAGCTGCGAAGCGGTGAGCCCCGCCTGCATGGCCGTGGCGATGACATCGATGCGCTTGTCGGCGCCGTGGCGTCCGATCACCTGCGCACCGAGGATGAGATCGGTGTCGGGGTCGACGAGCATCTTCATCGTGAGCCGCTCGGAGCCGGGGTAGTAGCTGGCGTGGTCGGCGGGATGCGCATGGATCACGCGGTGCGCGCGCCCAGCATCCGTCAGCCGCCTCTCGCTCCACCCGACCATCGCGACGGCCAGGCCGAAGACGCCGACGATCGCAGTGCCGACAGCGGGCACGGCGTCGTCGGGGCGCTCCTCGAGCAGCCCGTGCTCCCAGGCGATGGCGTCGGCGGCCGTGCGACCGTGGCGGTTCGCGAGTCCGGCCATGGTGACGAGGGTCGGCTCGGCCGAGATCGCGTCGATCTTCTCCACCGCGTCGCCGACGGCGACGATGCGCGGGTCGTTGGTGCGCTGCAGACCGTCGACTGCGATGCCGCCGGTTGGTCCGGTGGCCAGTCCCGCATCGGTGGCGATGGATGCTGCCGGGCGGACCCCTCTGGCATCGATCACGATGTCGGCGGGCACGATGGTGCCGTCGTCGAGGTGTACACCGTCAGCATCCATCGACTGCACCGAGGTGTGCATCCGCAGGTCGACGCCGCGGGCGGTCAACTCGTCGACGACGACCGCCGCCATCTCGGGGTCGAGCGGGCTCAGCGGGTGCGCGCCGTGCTGCACGAGCGTGACGTCGAGGCCGCGGTGCACGAGGTTCTCGACGGCCTCCAGCCCGATGAATCCACCGCCGGCGACGACGGCGCGCTTCTTCGGTTCGGCGGCGCGGCCTGTACCGGGCACCTCTTGGAGTGCGAGAGTGATGCGGTCGACGTCGTCGATCGTGCGCAGGGTCGACACGACTGGCCCGCCCTCGATCTGACCGAAGGCGTCACGCGGAGTCGCTCCGGTGGCGAGGATGAGGTGATCGTACGCTTCATGCGTGATCGTGCGCGTGCGGGTGTCGCGGATGCTGACCGTCTTGGCCGCGCGGTCGATCGCGACGGCCTGGTGACGGGTGCGCACGTCGAGCGCGAAGCGGGCGCGCAGCGACTCGGGTGTCTGCAGCAGCAGCGACTGGCGCTCGGGGATGACGCCGCCGACGTAGTAGGGCAGGCCGCAGTTGGCGAAGCTGACGTAGTCGCCCTGCTCGATCACGATGATCTCGGCGGTCTCGTCGAGTCGGCGCAGGCGGGTGGCGGCCGACATGCCACCGGCGACGCCCCCGATGATGATCACGCGCATGCGATCACGCCCGTCCGAACAGCTTGGCGAAGAAGCCGGTGCTCGGCTCGTTCTCGTGGCCACGGCAGCGGTCGGACGGTCGGATGCCGCGCATCACGCTGTCGACGTGCTGGCCGCATCCGGCCCACGTGGTCTTGCCGCACTTGCGGCAGGTCACTGCTCGACACATGTCTGGTGCTCTCCTCGAATCTGCTCGTGCGATACCCCCGAGGGTATCAGATACCCCTGGGGGTATCTGCGAGTGCGCTGTGCAAGGCATCCGATTCTTCCGCGTGCGCGCCACATTCCTTCATCCGCGCCATTGATCGATGGCGCAGATGCAGGAAAGTGGCGCAGATCCGAGTCGCCGCCTCTTCGTCGACCTAGGGTGGAGCGCATGACGGATGTGCGGGCGAACCTCGAGGCCTTGCGGGCCGAGGCCGCCGTGCGCGCCGAGACGGCGGCATCCGCCCTGGCCGACCTCGTGCGCGACCGGCAGGGATCCAACGATGACGACGAGCACGATCCCGAGGGCGTGACGCTGTCGTCGGAGTGGTCGCGCCTGTCGGCGTTGTCGGATGCTGCCGCCGACGAGCTGCGACAGTTCGACGTCGCACTGGCGCGCGTCGATGCCGGCACCTACGGCATCTGCGCCCGGTGCGGGAAGCCGATCCCGGCCGCCCGGCTGGAGGTGCGGCCGTTCGCCGAACTGTGCGTGCCGTGCGCGGAGCAGGTCGGGTGAGCTGCCCGCTCAGTGGTGGTGCCCCTCTGGCATCCCCACGTCGCCTTCCTGGCCGCGCTCGATGACGACGAACTGGCCCATCATGCCTTCGTCCTCGTGCCGCAGCATGTGGCAGTGGTACATGTACGGCATGGTGGGGTCGGCGTAGTCCTCGAAGCGCAGTAGCAGCCGGTACTGCACGTTCGGCATCAGATAGACCGTGTCCTTCGGGCCCGCGAGCTCAGGCGGCGGAGCCTGACCGCCGATCGACAGGATGCGGAACTGCACGTCGTGCACGTGGAAGCTGTGCGGAATCGGCTGGGTGCTCGTCACCTCCCACACCTCGGTGTCGCCGACGTAGGCGATCTCGTCGATGCGCGACATGTCCATCCTCTCGCCGTTGATCTCGCGGCCCTCCAGTTCGAACGCACGGGTGACGGTGGCGTCCTCCTCGTGCAGCGCGTCAGCATCGGCTTCCGCGGCAGGCGACCACGACGGCTCCGGTGACGGCACCAATTCGTCGGCCACACGGAACTCCACGACGTCGAACGCATCATTCGCCCCCGTCGTGCCGGGAACGGCGATGCCGCCCAGGTCCGTCTTCAGCGACCGCATCCGCACGGTCTCGCCCGCGGCGAAATCCACCACCACCTCTGCCCGCTCCCCGGGCGCGAGGCGCAGTTCGTCGAGGGTCAGCGGCGCGTCGAGGAAGCCGCCGTCACCGGCGATCATGGTCATGGGACGGTCGGGGAACGCGAACGTGTACGTCCGTGCCGTCGAGCCGTTCAGCAGCCGCAGCCGCACCCGTTCGGTCGTCACCTGCTGGACGGCGCCGACCGTGCCGTTGACCATGACGGTGTCGCCGAGCATTCCCGGCTCGGCACCGTCGTGCTGCAACTCGAACTCACCGTCTCGATTGAACGAGCGATCCTGCACGATCATGGGCAGGTCATCGATCCCGTACTCGTGCGGCAGATCAGCGGCGACGCTGGCGTCGTCATCCAGGATGAACATGCCGGCGAGACCGCGGTACACGTGCGCTTCGGTCTCGCCGTGTGGGTGCGGGTGGTACCAGAGTGTCGCCGCCGGCTGGTCGATGATCCAGGTGGGCCGCCAGTGCTCGCCGGCGTCGATCATCTGGTGGGGGCCGCCGTCCATCGCGGCGGGTAGGTGCATGCCGTGCCAGTGCACGCTGGTCGGCTCGGGCAGCTCGTTGTCGATCTCGATCGCGACCTTCTCGCCGCGCTGCGCGCGCAGCGTCGGCCCGAGGAAGGCGCCGTTGAAACCCCAGGTCTCGGTCGGCGCCGACGCCCCGGGGAATCGCGTCATGCCCTCCTGTGCCGACAGGTGGAACGTGCGCACCCCGTCGTCGACCGTGGAGTGCGCCAGCGGCGGGATCGCCAGTTCGTTCTCGAACGGCTGCTCGGCCACGGGCGACGTGGAGACGCCGCACGCGGTGAGCGCGGATGCCACCAGGGCGAGCATCGCGATCGATGCCAGCCTGGATACCCGGCTCATGAGGCACCCCGCGCGCCGAGCGCTCTCTGCACGCCCAGGGCGATCACGCCCGAGAGCGCCCCGGCCGCAGCGCTCATGAGGAGCTCGGGGATGAGCACCCACAGAGTCGCGACGTCGCCCAGCGGGCCACCGCGGGAGACGAGCCCGGCGAGCACGAGGGCGATGAGACCGTGCAGCACGCCGGTGACGGTCAGGGTCAGCACCGGGCGGGGCACCCGCGCGAAGCCGACGACGCCGACCCAGACGACGAAGGTGATGCCGAGGATGCTCAGCGCGCGGGGCAGCCCGTGCCCGATGTTCCAGAGCGCCGTGATGGGCCAGAGCAGAGCGAGTGAACTCATGCCGATGATCAGCAGCCACGGCAGTGGTCGACGGGTGGGAGATGCGGTGTTCGTGTTCATGCCCTCCACACTTCCGCCGCGGCAGCGCGCGGACATCGGCCCGCAGGCGTCTGTTCGCGTCCGCACCGGGCGACGGCATGATCGCCTCCGGGCGACGGGGATGACGCGCAGAGGCGACTGTGCGTCGGGCGGCAGGTTCGTAGTCTGGGAGTGTGACCGCAGCGCGCCCGCCCCTGGCATCCGATCGCCGCGCGCGCAGGGATGCGCGTGTGGCCGACGCAGCCCTGGCGGTCTCGGTGACGCTGGTGATCTCGCTGGTGGTCGCCGTCGACCGCTCGGAGATCTCACCCGTGGAGGGCATCGTGTGCGCTGCGGCGTTCGGTGCGCTGCTGCTGCTGAGGCGGCGTTTCCCTGTGCTCGTGCTGATCACGACGATCATCGGGATCTTCGGCTACTACGCGGCCGGGTTCCCTCCGATCGGCATGGTGCTTCCGGCGGTCGGAGCGCTGTACTCGGCGGCCGAGATGCGCCGGACGCTGTGGGCCATCGGATGCGCGACCGTGCTGATCGCGGTCGCATCCTTCTATCGCATGGACGGCACCGAGCCGACGGCAGCGCTCGACGGCTACTCCTTCGTCACCGAGCTCGCCCTGGCGGCCGCGGCGATCGCACTGGGGGTGGTGGTGCGCATGGTGCGCGAGGCTCGAGAGCGCTCAGCGCGGATCGCCGAGTTGACCGCCGCGGAGCAGACCCACGCCGCCCAGGCCCGCAGGCAGGCCGAGCGGATGCAGATCGCCCGCGACCTGCACGACACGATCGGGCACACGCTGTCGGTGGCATCGCTGCACGCCGGCGTCGCGGCGGAGGCCGACGACCTCCCGGCCACCCGCGCGGCCCTCGCCGAGGTGAGGGCCGCGACGTCGGATGCCCTGCGCGAACTGCGGCGCACCGTGAAGGTGCTGCGGGCAGATCACCTGCCCGAGGCAGCGCCGGTGCTGGGTCTCGGATCGGTCGACCCGCTGCTCGCCGCCGTCCGCGCGGCAGGGGTTCGCGTCGACGTCGATCTCACCGCGCTGACGCTGCCCGCAGGAGTGGATGCGGCGGCGTACCGGATCGTGCAGGAGTCGCTCACCAACGTGCTGCGGCACGCGTACGCGTCTTGCGTCGCCGTGTCGGCTCGCCTGGTCGATCGGCGACTCGAACTGCGCATCGCCGATGACGGTGCCGCGGCCGACGGTGAAGGGCGTGACGGCGCGGCGACCGACGGGGCAGCGATCGACGGGGCTGCGACCGACGGCGCGGGCATCCGCGGCATGCGCGAGCGCGCCGAGCTGCTCGGGGGAACGCTGAGCACGGTCCGCTCAGCATCCGGCTTCGTGGTCGACGCGATATTGCCCCTCGACGCACCCGAGCTTGACGAACCGCGCGGCAGTGCCCTGCCCACACGGGAGGAGCCGTCGTGAACGCCCAGCCGATTCGCCTCGTGATCGTGGACGATCAGGAACTCGTCCGCGCCGGGCTGCGGCCGCTGGCCGAGCGCGACGGCGACATCACCGTCGTCGGTGAGGCGCACGACGGACGCACCGGGCTGGCGAGGGTGCGCGAGCTGCGACCCGATGTGGTGCTGATGGACATTCGGATGCCCGTGATGGACGGTGTGCACGCGACACGCGAGATCATCGCGGACGACGCGTTGTCCGGCGTGCGGGTGCTCGTGCTCACCACCTTCGACGAGGATGACCACGTCTACGCCGCGATCCGCGCCGGCGCGGCCGGATACCTGCTGAAGGATGTCTCTCCGCAGGATCTGCGGTCGGCGATCCGCACGGTGGCCGCCGGAGACTCGCTGCTGTCACCCGCGGTGACCGCGACGGTGATGCGTGCTGCCGCCGAGGGACGAAGCGGCGAACCCGACCGTCGCTCACTGGAGGGGCTGACCGAGCGAGAGATCGAGGTGCTCACGCTGATCGGGCGCGGCCTGACCAACGACGAGATCGGCGACAGCCTCTTCCTGAGCCCAGCCACCGCACGCACATACGTCAGCCGCCTGCTCGGCCGCCTCGGCGCCAGAGACCGCGCAGCGCTGATCGTGCTGGCCTACGAGACGGGACTCGTGCGGGCAGGGGGAACTGCGTCCGACCTTGGGCCTCCGCGGAACTAGGCTGAGCACATCATGGATGTGTTCATGCAGGGCTTCTGGGAGTTCGCCGGCAACTATTGGTGGCTGGTGTTCCCGATCATGGGTGTCGCCGGGGGCATCGGCAAGGCCTGGGAGCGCAGTGCCAAGCGCCGTCACGAGCGCCGTATGGAGACGCTGCGCCTGAAGGGCGAGCTCAAAGCCGCGCAGCTCGCCGCGCGCGGATCCGCGCCCGCGCACAAGAACGCAAGACAGGTCGCCGCCGACGAGCGCCAGTCGACGAAGCACATGCTCGAGAAGCTCTTCGCCGAGCATGACGAGGTCACCGCGCGCTGGCTCGATTACGAGCTCGACGTCGCGAAGCTGATCGCCTTCCCCGCGATGAGCGATGGTCGCCAGCCCCTGACGGCGGCGTTCCTGCGCGCCAAGAAGACGGCCGACACTCTGCGCCCGGCATCGTCGGATGCCAAGGTGAGCGAGACCGAGATCGCCGAGTACCTGGAAGCCGTCGGCAACTACTCCGTGGCGTTCGAGGTGGCCGAGCGCGATGCCCGCAGGCTGCGCAACTCGACCTTCAGCGAGGCCGAGCGCAAGCGCCTCGACCGAGCCCAGCACATGCTGACGGTCGCCCTCGACGAGGCCGCCACGCAGGCCGAGCGCAACGTGGCCTACAAACGGGTCCGCGAAGAGCTCGACGGGCTGATCCTGCTCTCGGACGAAGCCGTCGACGTACTGAAGAAGAAGGTCGCCGGCGAACTGCCGTCGGCACGGCGGGAAGCACCCGCACCGGCATCCGAGCGTCCTGTGCCGGCGGCCGAGCGCCCTTCGCAGGCACCTGCTCCGATGCCCGAGCCGATGCCCCTGCGGCGCGACGACGAACGGGCATGACCGCGCTGACCACCGCACGAAACGCAGGGGGACGCGCGAAACGCAGAGCCTGATCCGGCATCTGCTCCGGCATTTCGTGCGAAATCCTCCGTTCTGTGCGAGGCGCGCGCGTAGGCTCGGGCGCATGGACGGCAACGAGGCTCTGCGGGTCGGGATCGTCGGGGCGGGTGGCATCGCCCCGCCGCATATCGAGGGCTGGCTGGCGCTGGGCGCCGACGTCGGCATCCTGCGCCGCACCGGCGTCGACGAACTCGCCGCACGCTACGGCATCGCCATCGTCGACGACCTCGACGAGCTGATCGAATGGCCGACGATCGTCGACATCGTCAGTCCGACGGCGACCCATCTCGACATCGCCCGCCGCGCGTTCGCCCGCGGCCGACATGTGGTGTGCGAGAAGCCGCTCGCGGTCACGACCGCGGATGCGGTCGCCTTGGCCGAGGCTGCATCGGATGCCGATGTGCGCCTGTTCCCCGCCCATGTGGTGCGCTACTTCGAGGGGTACCGGGCGCTGAAAGAGCAGATCGGGTCGGTGGGTGCGCTGCTCGAACTCACCTTCCGACGCACCGTCGCGGCGCCCGATTCGGCCTGGTTCTATGCCGAGGATGCCGGTGGCGGGCTCATCCGTGATCTGATGATCCACGACCTCGACCAGGCATTGTGGCTGGCGGGCCCCGTGGTGGAGGTCGCGGCGACGCAGGATCCGCCGGCGGCGGACGGGCAGGTCATGCCGCCCGTCTCGGCGCACGTCTCACTGACCCACGCGAACGGCGCCGTCAGCCACCTGCGCGCCGACTGGTTCGGCCCCGAGACGACGTTCCGCTCGCAGGCCCAGGTGGTCGGCGCGACGGGACGACTCGAGTTCGACACGCAGGGGTCGGCCGGGCAGCGCGAGGGCTATCTGCCACCGGCATCCGATATCGATCCGTACCGGGCGCAACTCGCCGACTTCGCAGACGCGATCCGCACCGGGCGCGACGCGCGCGTCACTCCTGACGACGGCGTCGCCGCCGTGCGCCTGGTGGATGCCGCGTACGAGTCCCTTCGCACCGGGCGGCCCGTGCCGGTCTGACTTCAGGTCAGCTGCCCCGCAGGCTCACGGGCTGCACGATCACCCGTCGACGATCGCGCGTCCAGACGGCTCGGCTCACGCGGTGCTGGGCGCGTGTCGCGAAGCGGTAGCGGTACGAGACGACCCGCACCCACTGCGGCGCCTCTCCCTCGAAGGGGTCGTGCCGCAGCAGGCGCAGCGTCGCGGCGTCGGCCTGCAGCAGGCGGGCGAGCAGCATCGAGAACCAGTCGTCGAGCGAGTGCCCGAGCGGCAGGAACCACATGAGCCAGTCGAGCCGCAGATGGTACGGCGCGAACTGACGAGGGATGCGGCCGACGGCTCCGGGCTTGCCCTTGAACTCGTACTCCGACCACTCCGCGGCGTCGGGGTCAGCATCCGACGTTCCCTCGATCACCAACTCGATGCGCTCGCGCGTCACGGTGCCGAAGGCGCCGTAGGCGTTGCCGAGCTGCCAGCGGTTGAAGCTCGCGTTCATTAGCTGTCGGTGCGCGAACAGATTGCGCAGCGCGGGCCAGCTGAGGGCGACAGACAGCAGGCCGACGGCGCAGGTGATGACGATCCAATAGACCGGGAGGGCAATGGCGCGCGTTTCGTCTCGCTGCGCTCGCTCAACGACCGGGATGCTGACGGCCGAGAACGCGATCACGATGGTCGCCCAGTTCAACCACGCGAAGTTGCCGGTGATCACGAGCCATGCCTGGGTGGCGACGATGATCGTCGCGGCGACCGTGCCGATCCAGATCCACGGTCCATCGACGGCGACCCACACGGCCACCAGCGGCGCGAACAGGAAGAACGGCACCACCAATTGCGCGAAGTGATTGCCGAGCACCTCGCCCTTGTGGAACCAGCGCGGAAGCAGATGCGCCTGCCGGCTCAGCGGACCCGGCATCGGCTGGGTCTCGTGGTGATACGTCAGCGCGGTCAGATCACGCCACTCGCGTCCGCCGCGGATCTTGATCATGCCCGCCCCGAACTCCAGCCGGAACAGCAGCCACCAGAACAGCGCGATGACGACCGTCGGCGGCGGCTGATCGGCCGAGCCGAGGAACGCCGCGAGGAACCCCGCCTCGAGCAGCAGCATCTCCCAGCCGAACGAGTAGAACGTCTGCCCGATGCTGACGATCGACATGTACCCGCCCCACAGCAGCAGGAAGCAGATCATCGGCACCCACGGCGGGCCCAGCTGCGGCAGCCCGACCACCAGGACGGCCGCGACGGCCATGCCGGCCCAGCACAGCGCGGCCAGTCGCCGGTCCGTGTAGCGCATGCGAGAGAAGAGCGTCGGATGCAGCATCCGACGCCTTCTCGGCGACTCGGCCACCCACGCCAGCAGGTCCGGCGCGGGAAGCAGCCCGCGCTCCCCGAGCAGCGGGCGGAACTGGTTCAGGCTCGAGAGGAACGCGACGAGGTACAGTGCGGCGATGCCGCGCTGCAGCACCTCGCGAGCGAAGCCGTAGTCGACGGCGGCGAACCCGTCCATGCCCGCATGTTACGCCGCGCCCTGCCGCCGCCGCGGGGCCTTGACACGCGGGGCGCAGCCTCCAGATGCGCCGAGGCCCCCTCCTGTCATCCGCGCCCCCTCTGAGTCACGCGATCCAGAGGGGGCGCCGACGGCCAGAGGGGGCCTCGGCGAAGAGAAGACTTACTCGGTGATGAGCCAGTCGACGTCCGAGCCGTACTCCTCGATCCAGGCGTCGACGGCCTCAGCCGACTTGTCCTTGTACTCGTCGGAGGTGACCAGGCCCTCGAGCGCACCGTACTGCTCGTCGGTCAGCTTCACGCTGCCGATGAAGTCAGCGGCCTCGGGGAACTCCTCGGCGAAGCCCTCCTTGCCCAGGAAGTGCAGACCCTCGGTGTCGCCCATGGCGCCCTTCGGGTCTTCGAGGTCCTTCATGTCCCACGAATTGTAGGCCCAGAACGGACGCCACAGGGTGACGACGATGGGCTCCTCGGCGGCCACGGCCGTGTCGAGCGAGGTCAGCATGCCGGCAGTCGACGAGGTGACGAGCTCGTACTCGCCGTCGAGACCGTACTCGGGGATCATCGAGTCCTGGGTGACGCCGGTGAGGCCTGCGCCCGGCTCGATGCCGATGATCTTGCCGTCGAACTGGTCGGCGTTGCCCTTGAGGTCCTCGATCGAGTTCACGTCGTCCATGTACTCGGGAACCGCGATGGTGAGCTTGGCGCCGTCGTAGTAGGTGCCGAGGTCTTCGATGCTGTCACCGAACTCCTCCATGTACTTGGCGTGCGTCACCTCGGACCACGCCGACGGGTACATGTCGACATCGGCGCTGGCGAGCGCTGCATAGAGCGGACCGGCGTCGACGACGTCTTCCATCTCGATGTCGTAGCCGAGCTTCTCGAGCTGGTCGGCCAGCAGGTAGGCGGTGCTCAGGCCGTCAGTCCACGCGGGGAGGAACCCCATCGTGATCGTGCCCTTGTCGTCGCCCGCAGGTGCGCCCGCGTCGCCGCTGTCACCGGAGTCGCCGCTGGCGCAGCCGGTCAGGACGAGGGATGCCGCCGCGCCCAGCGCGACGAGTCCGGTCAGGTGCCTCTTGTTCATGGTGCTTCCTTCTTTCTTCACGTATGACTCAGTCGTTTCGTATGTGCTGTGTGAGGGGGGTTCAGGTGGCGGCGATCGTCTCGGGTGTCTGAGCCGAGCTGGCGACCGAGGCGCGACGGGCTTCCTCGCGCCGACTGCTGAGCATGCCCAGCAGCGAGCCGCGGTTGTCGCGCGGGTTGCTCAGCGCGGCGGTGACCCGGTCGAGGAAGACGGCGATGAAGACCACGCCGAGGCCGGCCTCGACGCCCTGCGCGACGTTGATGGTCTGCAGTGCCGAGACGACTTCCTTACCGAGGCCGGGGGCACCGGCCATGCCGGCGATGACAGACATCGACAGCGCCAGCATGATCACCTGGTTGACACCAGCCATGATGGTCGGCATCGCGAGGGGCAGCTGGATGCCACTGAGGATCTGCCCGGGACGCGCGCCGAACGCGTGTCCGGCCTCGACCGTCTCCGAGTCCACGCCGCGGATACCCAGTTCGGTCAGGCGCACACCCGGGGGCAGCGAGAAGATCACGGTGGCGACCACGCCCGGCACGAAGCCGAGTCCGAAGAACACCATCGCCGGGATCAAGTAGACCAGCGAGGGCATGGTCTGCATGAAGTCGAGCACGGGCTTGAGCACCTGGCTGACCGTGTCGTTGCGCGCCGCCCAGATGCCCAGTGGCACGGCCACGGCGACCGTCACGAGCGCGGCGATCAACACCAGCGCGAGCGTCTGCATCGAGGTCTCCCACTGACCGACGCCCAGGATGATCACGAACATCACGATGGTGCCCACCGCGAACTTCCATGACCTCACCAGCCAGGCGATCAGCGCGAGAACGACGATCATCACCCACGGAGACGGGCTGATCAGCAGGTCGGACAGGCCCTCAGCGAGGAAACCGACCACATCGGAGATCGCGCGCGTGAGCCACTTCAGATTGTCGCGAGTCCAATCGACCAGGAACTCGACCCACGTTCCGATCGGAATCTCGAATCCATCCATCAACGCACCTCCTCAGCATCCGTGTCCTTGTCGGCGGCGCCGGTGTCAGCATCCGACCCCCCGCCCGCCACGGCGGCGTTCGCCTCTTCGAGCACCTCGTCGATCATCGTCGAGGGGATCGGCTGCAGCGGGATGGTCAGCTCACCGGTCGCCCCGGGCCCCGGGCCCAGCGCCGACAGCAGAGTGACGCGCGGGATCACCCCGAGCAGTCGTTCGTCGTCATCGGTCACCGCCAGCGGCAGCGGAGACTCGACCGACGGGATGAACAGGTTCATCAGCACATCGTCGGCGTTCACCGTCTGCGGCACCGGCTTCAGGATCGACGCCAGCGACGTCTCGCCCTTGCGCACCAGCTTCACGGCGTCGCGGTCGGTGACCATGCCGACCAGGTGCCGGTCGCGGCCGACGACATAGGTCGCCGACATGTACGAGTCACGCATCTGGCGCAGCGCCGTGCGCGGACCGGCGGTGTCGTTCACGACGGGCCGCGGCGGCTCCATGACGTTCTCGGCGGTCAGCACGCGGGCACGGTCGACGTCCTGCACGAACTGCTCGACGTAGTCGTTCGCCGGATCGGTGAGGATGTCCTCGGGCGTGCCGATCTGCACGATGCGGCCGTCGCGCATGACCGCGATCCGGTCGCCGAGGAACATGGCCTCGTTCAGGTCGTGCGTGATGAACACGATGGTCTTCTGCAGCTTGGCCTGCAGTTCGACCAGCTGCTCCTGCATCTCGCGGCGGATCAGCGGGTCGAGGGCGCTGAACGCCTCGTCCATCAGCAGGATGTCGGTGTCGGCGGCGAGCGCACGGGCGATGCCCACGCGCTGCTGCATGCCGCCGGAGAGCTCGCTGGGCAGCTTGTCGCCCCAGCCCGACAGGCCGACCATCGACAGGATCTCCTCGGCCTTGGCCAGGCGCTCGGTCTTGCCGACGCCCTTGAGCTCGAGCGGGTAGGCGACGTTGGCGGCCACCGAACGGTGCGGCAGCAGCGCGAAGTGCTGGAACACCATCGACACGTGGTCACGGCGGATCTCGCGCAGCTTCGACGCCGGGATGCCCGTGATCGGGTCACCGGCGATCGTGACGGTGCCGTCGGTGATGTCGTGCAAGCCGTTGAGCATGCGGATGATGGTGGACTTGCCGGAACCCGACAGGCCCATGATCACGAAGATCTCGCCACGCTTGACGGTGAAGCTGGCGTCGATCACCGCGGCGGTTCCGACATCGAGCACGTCGGTGCGGGACTCCCCCGCCTTCAGGCGCTTCACCGCCTGCTGCGGATTTCGACCGAACACCTTGTACAGATTGCGCGCTTCAAGAGCGGTATCAGACACGTTTCCCCCGTGACTCACCGGCTCAAGGGTGTGCGGCGAGTCCGTCTGGTCACGTCCGGGTCTTGATCACAAGGCCGCCAGTTCGTTGCCGTGCGCGGCGCGGTCGGGGCGCTTCGGGCTCCCCGCAGAGATCATCGACCTTACGCCCGCATTCTCGGTGTCACTGCACAGCGTGAGGATGCGACCGCGGACTGGTCTTGGCCACAAGGGCCACGTTCCACCGTAACAAATGGCTGATCGGGTGCCAAATCTTCGTTACCGTTTCGTGGCCTCACCGGGGAATTCGTCAGGCCCGCGAACTACGCGTCACGGTGAATTTCGGGGTGCGCGCGACCTGCTCGGTGGGGCCCACGGCACGACTCAGAGCGCGCCGATGGTCGAGATGCGAGTTGAACACCGTCCACACCTCGCCGCCCGGTCGCACAAGCCTCGCGGCGACCTCGATGAGCCGCCGGCCGGCCCCTTCGTGCACACTCGCCCCGAGGTGGAAGGGCGGGTTCAGCAGGACCAGATCGGCACTCGCATCGGGCAGCTCCGACCCGGCGTCGTCCAGCGTTACGGTGACGCGGTCTTCAAGGTGGTTGGCGGCGGCGGTCGCCCGGGCGGAGCGGACGGCGGTGGCTGAGCGGTCGGTCGCGATGACGGTGGCCGTCGGATGCTGCAGCGCGAACGCCACGGCGAGCGCGCCCGTGCCGCAGCCGAGGTCGATCACCCGGAGGCTGCCGTTCACAACCCCGGACCGCGGCTCCGGAGCGAGCGAAGCGCTGCGAAGAGCCGGCATCGCGTCGAGCAGAGCCCTGGTGCCGATGTCGAGCTTCGCGCCCGCGAACGCCCCGCCGTACGCGCACAGCGTGAACTCCACCCGCGAGAAACCATCTGCGGGCTGAGAAACCATGTGCGTGGTGGTTTCTGGAGCGGGAAGTGGTTTCTCAGCGGAGATGGAGAGAGGGGCGGATGCCAGGACGAGGCGTGACTTGCGGGTGGCGCGCTGCGGCTGGACAGTGCCGAAGTGACGGGCCAGCACGTCGTTCTGCGCGAGGGTCATGTGCTTGACCCGTCCGCCCGCGACCAGAACCACATCCGGCGCTGCCCAGCGCGCGACGGCATCCGCGATCTCGTCCAGCGCGGCCAGCGACTTCGGCAGCTGCACCAGCACCAGCCGCGCGCCGGCCAGCAGCGTCTCTTCGAGCTCGTGCGCGGCGAACGCGTCGCCGTCGACGCCCAGCACCCGGGCGTTGTTCGCCAGCGCCCGGCGGCCGGTCACCAGATCCTGATGCACGCGGATGCCGTGCATCCCGGCATCCGACAGCGCGAGCGTGATCGCGCCGTACTCGTCGCCGACCACCGCGATCGCGTCGCCGGGCACCTGCGCAGTCAGCGCCCACTCGACGAGCAGCTCGTCGGTGGCATCCCACGCCTGCAGGTTCGGCGCCTCGACATCGGGGAGGCGCCGCAGGCGCGTGTAGTCGAACTCGGGCACTCGCCCACTGTAGGTCGTCATCGGGCGGCGCCCGCGAAGCCGTTCAGCGGCGTCGTGATCGTCTCGGTCGCGAACGGCTCGATGTCGGCGGTCGCGTCGCGCTGCAGCTCGGTGGTGCAGACGTCGAGCATGGCCTCGACCAGCGATACGGCGACGTTCAGCGGCATCCTCCGGAATGCTCCGGTCTCCATCCCGGTCGCGAGGATCTCGCCCAGCAGCCGGGAGTCCTCCTCGGTGCCGAGCAGATACAGGGGCGTGCCGTCCTGCGTGCGGTGGGATACGACGATCTCGATGCCCGCGGTCACCTCGGCGCGATTCGCGTCGACGTACGACGCGCTCGACGAAGTCGTCGAGCACCCCCGGCGCGGCGGCATCGGCGAAGTCCAGCGCATCGCTCACGCGCATGTCGGGAGCTTCGTAGACCGACCAGCCTGCCGCGGTCATGGCCGCGACGGTGCCGAGTCCGAGTCGCCTCTGCAGCAGGGACTGCCGAATCGAGATCGTGCTCACGGCGTCTCTGCGCAGCGCGGACGTCGTTCGGCTGAACAGCCCCGAGCGCACGACCAGGTAGTCGCCGGCGATCGCGTTGCCGAGCGCACGATAAGCGACCACCCCCGCTGCCAGGGCCACAGGCCACAGCGTCAGCGCCGCCAGCGGCACCCAGCCCGGCACTGCTCCGGTCCAAATCGAGTTCTCATGCACGTGGCGGATGCTGCAGCGCTGAGGCACCGGGTTGGCGATAGCGTGGCCACCATCATGACTGCGACGCTCAGCCTCACCACCGTCTCGCTGCCCTCCGCGCCGATCGGGGCACCGAATCCGCTGCCTGCCGTGGCGGCGATGCCCGAGGCGCCGTATGAGGCCTCGACCGACGGCCTGTCCGAGGAGATCGCGGCCGGCATCGCGTACGGACGGGTCACCAGCATCCATCCGTATCTGCTACAGGATCAGTACTCGCGCGAGCGCACCGTCGCGCCGATGCGCCTGGCCGTGCTCGAGAACGAGCACCTGCGGGCCGAGTTCGCCCTCGACCTCGGCGGTCGCCTCGTGCGCCTGCTCGACAAGGCGACCGGGCGCGACCTGGTGTATCGCAATGCGATCTTCCAGCCCGCGAATCTCGCCCTGCGCAACGCCTGGTTCTCGGGCGGTGTCGAGTGGAACATCGGCATGCGCGGGCACTGGCCGCTGACGGCCGCTCCGCTGTACGCCGCCGAGGTCGTCGCCCCGGACGGCGAGCCCGTGCTGCGCATGTGGGAGTACGAGCGCAAGCGCGGCCTCATCGTGCAGCTCGACGCGACGCTCGACGCGAGCGCCCCCGCGCTTCACGTCGCGGTGCGGGTGCGCAACCCGCACCCGCGCGAAACCGGCATGTACTGGTGGACGAACATCGCGATCGCGCAGACAGCGGGATCGCGCGTGTTCGTTCCTGCCACGCACGCGTATCAGACCCAGTACGACGGGTCGCTCGGGTACGTCGACGTCGCCGATCCGGATGTCAGTCGTCCGGCGACCGCCCCCGCGGCGGCGGACTGGTTCTACGCCCTTCAGGGGCCCACGCCGCCGTGGATCGCCGCACTCGAAGCCGACGGCTCCGGGCTGGCGCACATCTCGACCGAACGGCTGCGCGCCCGCAAGCTGTTCGTGTGGGGCGACACCACCGGCGGCCGGCACTGGTGCGACTGGCTGGGCGGCGCGTCGGGCGCGTACTTCGAGATCCAGGGCGGTCTCGCCACGACACAGTACGAGCACCTGCCGATGCCCGGCGGCGACACCTGGGAGTGGCGCGAGAGCTTCCTGTCGCTGCACGTCGACGACACCCGCCGCGACGAGGAGTGGGCGACGGCGGTGCCCGTCGTCGAGAAGGCGGTGAACGCCGCTGCGGATGCCACGGACGGCGGCGCCCGGCTCGACGCCGTCAGGGACACCGCGCCCGGGCGGATGCTGAACACCGGCTCGCCCTGGGGCGCGCTCGAAGCCGAGCTCGCCGCGCGCCTGGGGGTGGCGTTCGATTCACTGCCAGGCGTGCGCTTCGATCGGGATGCCGGTGACGAAGGCTCCTACTGGACCGCGCTGCTCGACGATGAGGGAGCCAACGAAGCCGAGGACCACGCCACGGACGCACCGGCGTCATACGTCGACGGCGAGGGCTGGGATCGGCTGCTCGCCGCCGCCCCGGCGACCTGGCTGACGCACTATCACCGCGGCGTGATCGCACACGCGTCGGGCGAACTGTCGCGCGCGGCCTCGCACTACGAGGCGTCGCTGCGGCAGCGCCGCTCGCCCTGGGCGCTGCGCGGCCTCGGCCTGGCGCAGATCGCGGAGGGCGAGGTGGATGCTGGCCTCGCGGCCCTGGCGGATGCCCTCTCGATCGCTCCGGATTGCGTGCCGCTGGTGATCGAGCTCGGCACCGCTCTGCTGCAGGTCGGCCGCGCGGACGAGGCGTCGGCACTCGTGGCATCCCTCGCTCCCGCGGTGCGCGAGAACGGCCGCGTGCAAGTGCTGGCGATCCGCGCCGCGCTGGCGTCCGGCGACCGCGAAGCGGCGGGTCGGATGCTGGAGGCGGAGCTCGTGGTGCCCGACATCCGCGAGGGCGAGCTGAGCATGTCGGCCCTCTGGCAGGAGGCCTTCCCGGACCGGCCAGTGCCCGAGAGGTACGAGTTCTCGATGAAGTGACGTCTACGGTCTTGACACATCTTCGGTTAGGTGGTTAATTAGTCGAGTAACTAACCACCTAACCGGAGGCGACGTGATCGACGAAGGCAGGCCCCTGTTCGTCCAGATCGCCGAGGCGATCGAGGACTCCATCCTCGACGGCAGCCTCGCCGAGGACGAGAAGGCGCCGTCGACGAACGAGCTCGCCGCGTTCTACCGGATCAACCCCGCCACCGCCGCGAAAGGTGTCGCCGTGCTGACCGACAAGGGCATCCTGCTCAAGCGTCGCGGCATCGGCATGTTCGTGGCCGCAGGCTCCAGGGGAAAGCTGCTCGCCGAGCGCCGCACGGCGTTCGTCGAGCGCTACATCGATCCACTCATCGCCGAGGCCCAGGCTCTGGGACTCGGCGCCGACGACCTGACCGCACTGCTGCGCGAGCGCGCATCGCGCCCGCCGGCCACCGAAGGGAACCCCGCATGACTTCCGTCATCGAGGCGACGAACCTCACCAAGCGATACAAGGACAAGCTCGCGCTCGACAGCGTCTCGCTCTCGATCGAGAAGGACACCATCTACGGCCTGCTCGGCCGCAACGGCGCCGGCAAGACGACGCTCATGTCGATCCTCACCGCGCAGAACTTCGCCACCTCCGGCGAGGCCCGCGTGTTCGGCGAGCATCCGTACGAGAACGCGAAGGTGCTCAGCCGCGTCTGCTTCGTCCGCGAGAGCCAGAAGTATCCGGACGACGCGACGGCCACGCACGCCTTCAAGGCGGCTCGCCTGTTCTTCCGCAACTGGGACCAGCAGCTCGCGGAGCGTCTGATCGAAGACTTCCAGCTCCCGATGAAGACGACCATCAAGAAGCTCTCCCGCGGGCAGCTGTCGGCCGTGGGCGTCATCATCGGCCTGGCTTCCCGCGCCGAGCTCACCTTCTTCGACGAGCCGTACCTGGGACTGGACGCCGTCGCGCGCCAGATCTTCTACGACCGCCTCATCGAGGACTACGCCGCGCACCCGCGCACGATCATTCTCTCGTCGCACCTGATCGACGAGGTGGCGAGCCTTATCGAGAAGGTGATCGTGATCGACGCCGGCCGCATCCTGCTGCATGAGGACACGGATGCCGTCCGCGGGCGCGCATCGACCGTCGTGGGCGATGCCGAGAAGGTCGAGGCGTTCGTCGCCGGACGCGAGGTGCTGCACCGCGAGTCGCTCGGGCGCGTGGCATCCGTCACCGTCCTCGGCCACCTCACCGATGCCGACCGCGCGGCCATCGCCGCCGCGGATCTCGACCTCGCGCCGGTCTCGCTGCAGCAGCTGATCGTCCGGCTCACACAGAACGCCGCGCAGTCGGCATCCACCCCCGCTTCCGCACTCACTGAGGAGGTGCGCTGATGCGACGCACACTGAATGTCGTCCGGCTGCAGATGATCAACAAGAACACGTTCATCTGGGTGCCGCTGATCGTGCTGGCATCCGCCGTCGTGATCTCGGTGCTGATCTACGCGATGATCCCCGTCGACACCCCGAAGTACGGCGGCGGCGGCCAGGCTCCGCTGTGGGTGTTCTTCGCCGTCGGCATGTCGGCGATGACGATGACCTTCCCGTTCTCGCAGGCGATCAGCATCACCCGACGCGAGTTCTTCATCGGCACCATGCTCGCCGCGATCATCGGCAGCGCCTTCATGGGCGTGCTGTTCCTCATCGGCGGCGGCATCGAGCTGCTGACGAACGGCTGGGGCGTGAACGGGTACATGTTCCACCTCCCCGACGTGTGGGCGGCAGGGGCCGGTGGCGCCTTCGTCATCTACTTCACCCTCGCGCTGTTCTTCTTCGTCATCGGCTTCACCGGTGCCACGATCTACAAGCGCTGGGGAGCGCTCATGATCACCATCGTCGGAGTCGGCATCGGGCTGCTGCTCGTGGCCGCCGTGTTCCTCATCACCAGACTCGAGCTGTGGGGTCAGGTCGGGATCGTGCTCGGGCAGCTCGGCGCGCTGGGCGTCGCGCTCTGGGGCCTCGTCGGGGTGGGTGTGCTCATGGTCATCTCCTACCTGACGCTGCGCCGGGCGACGCCGTAGCCGCCGATCGGCGGGCGGATCTCACGGGGGCGGGTGCGATGGCATCCGCCCCTGCGGCGTTCAGATGGTCTCGTCGGCCGCGACGATGTCGATCTGCCAGAAAAGTGCGTCCGGGTCGTCGTGGTCGCGTTCGACCTCTTGGAACGCCTCGCCGATCCTCTTGAGCACGTGCTCGAACTCGGCGCGGGTGAGGCGGGCGTTGCGCTGCTGGAAGGTCCCGCGCATCACCGGATCATGACCCTGGGTGAACTGCGGCGTCCAGTTGACGACGCGTCGCATCAGCTCGGCGTGCTCATCGATGATCAGGCGCATGAAGGCGGTGCCGGCGACGGCGTCCTCCATCGGATGCTCGGGTGAGCCGAGCTCGAGCGCGTGCAGCTCGGCGGGCTTCCAGACCCGGTCGCGGCGGTCTCGCGCGTGCTCGGGATCCTCTTCGATCAGACCGGCCTCGGCGAGCACCCGCAGGTGGAAGCTGAGGGTGTTGGCCGCGACGTCCAGGTCGGCGGCGAGATCGACGGCCCGTGCGTGCTTGCGCTTGATGAGCTCGTTGACGATCCGGCGGCGCAGCGGGTTGGCGACGGCCTTGAGCATCGCGGAGGTCATGACCGTGGTCGTGTGCCGACGCTCTGACGCGCTCTCGCCGCCTGCTGTGCTCTCGCCTGCTGTGCTCTCGCCTGGCTCCGCCATGCCCGCAGTCTACTCAGGATTATTTGCGCAACTTTACTTGCGCAATATTCCTTGCGGAGTTACTCTTGCGGTCATGACGACCGAAGTCCCCGTGCGCCTGTGGAGCAACCGGCGCTACCTGCTCTGGCTGATCAGCGACACCAGCAAGGGCCTGGGCACCACGCTGTTCAGCTTCGCGATCCCGCTGGTAGCGCTGTTCGTCACCGACGATCCCGCGCAGGCAGGGATCATCGGCGGCGTCGGCATGGCCGTGCGCCTGGTCACCACGCTGATCGGAGGCGCGCTCGCCGACCGGCACAACCGCATCGTGATGATGGTGGTCGGAGCGCTGATCGCAATGGCCATCGGCGGCGCGTTCGCGCTGCTCGCCTTCGCCGAGGCGCTGACCTTCCTCACGCTGCTGCTGCTCGAGGTCGCCCTGTGCGTGCGCTCCGGACTGTTCGAGCCCGCCAGCGAGAGCGCCCTGAAGCAGATCGTCCCGGACGAGGCGATGGGCCGTGCGCAGGCCGCGAACCAGGGGCGCGACGCCGCGCTGCAGCTCGCCGGCGGTCCGCTGGGCGGCGCGCTGCTCGCGGTGGGAGCGTGGCTGATCGCCGTCGTGATGACGGCTGCCTACGCGTTCGCCGCGGCGACGGCGTGGATGCTGGGACGGGCGAAGCCACGGGCATCCGACGTCCGTATCGACGCTGAGACCGACTCCGATTCCGGCGCCCGGCCCGACGCCGACCCGGCGATCGCGACGGAGCAGACCCGGCGCGGGGCGATGGCCCGCGAGATCCGCGAGGGGTTCCGGTGGCTGTTCTCACGTCCTGATCTCAGCGGCGTGCTCATCATCATCACGATCATCAACCTCGGCTTCAACGCCGCGGTCACCACGGTGATCTACTCGCTGCAGCAGGACGGCCACTCCGAGTTCACGATCGGCGTCATCTCGGCGGCGATCGGCGCCGTCATGCTCGTCGGAGCACTCGTCGCCCCGACTCTCGTGCCTCGTGTCAAGGCCGGGACCCTCATGATCATGGGCCTGACGACAACCACGGCGGGCGCGTTCATCATGAGCGTGATCGACACGCCGGTCGGCATCGCGATCGTGTTCGGCGCGGCCGTGTTCCTGCTGCCGTCGCTGAATGCGGCGATGATGGGCTACTTCATGGTCGCGACGCCCTCGCATCTGCTCGGGCGCGCGAACAGCGCCGCCGGCGTGCTGGGCATGGGCGCCATGCCCCTGGCTCCGCTCATCGCGGGGTTCGGCCTGGCGTGGGCGGGGCGCACCCCGACGATCGTGTTCTGCGGCGTGCTCTGCGCGGTCGCCGCGCTGCTCGCGCTCGTCAACCGGCCGCTGCGGTCGCTGCCGGCCGAGGCCGGCTGGTCGGCGCACGCCAAGCAGTTCGAGGATGCCGCACCCGTGGCATCCGTGTCGCACTGACCCACCGCCCTTGCCCCTCCTCAGCTACGCCGCCCCTGCTCAGTTGCGTAAACGAGCAGGGGCGGCGTAGGCCGGCAGGGGCGGGGACGAGCGCGTCACGTCAGCCTTCGCTCGCGTGGGATGCGAAAGTGCGGCCCAGCACCGCCGCAACCAACCATCGGCATCCCAGGTGCGCGGGCAACCCCCGGCACCCGACCGCGCCGGCCGGCCCGATCCGGCAGACTTGACCCTCACACGGTGTCAGGCAGGAGAACGGGTACATGCTGTCCATCGGAGCGTTCGCGCAGATCGGCCAGGTGACCCATCGGATGCTGCGGCACTGGGACACCGCCGGGCTGCTCGTGCCCGCCCACGTGGACGAGTTCAGCGGCTACCGCTCGTACGATCCCTCGCAGCTCGACCGGCTGCACCGCATCGTCGCGCTCCGTCAGCTCGGGTTCGGGCTCGACGACGTCGCGTCGCTGCTGGACGACGGGATCGATGCCGAGCGGCTGACCGCGCTGCTGCAGGAGCGTCGCGCTGAGGTCGAGCGCGAGCATCGCATCGCGGCGGCGAGACTCGTCGATGTGGAACGGCGGCTCCAGCTCATCCAGGAGGAGAACCACATGTCCCGCATCGAGATCATCGAGAAGCCCCTGCCCGCCGTTCGTCTCGCGGCGCGCACCGCGACCGTCGACGAACAGGCGGGCGTCGCCGCGGTCGTAGGCCCCGCGTTCGATGCCATCGCCGAGGTGCTCGATTCCGTCGGCGCATCGCGCGCGACCCCGATCGCCCAGTATGCGTCGGAGGAGAACGGGATGCTGATCACCGTCGGCTATGAGTACTCCGGGCATCCGCTCGACGGCGTCGAGATCGCCGAGCTCCCCGCCGAGGCGACCGCGATCTGCGGTGTGCACCTCGGAGCTATGGATCGGATCCAGCACAGCTGGATGGCGCTGCACGAGGAGATCCTCGCCCGCGGCTTCGTCCCGTCGGGCCCGTGCCGCGAGCTCTACGTGCGCGCGGTCTCCGACGACCAGTCCGACTGGGTCACCGAGCTGCAGCAGCCTGTCACGCGGGCGTGACCTGCCGCTGGCATCCGCGCGTATGCGTCCTCGCCCCTCCTCAGCGACGCCGCCCCTGCTCAGTTGCGTAAACGAGCAGGGGCGGCGTAGGCGGGTAGGGGCGGGGACGATCGCTAGAACCGCCTCAACGCAGGGGGTCGAAGGGCTTGATGACGGGGTCGATGCGGCCGGTGACGATCTGCTCGGCGAGCAGCTTGCCGGTCGCCGGGCCCAGCACGATGCCCCACATGCCGTGACCGCCGGCGACATAGACGTTCGGGGCGCGAGTCTCGCCGACCAGGGGCAGGCCGTCCGGGGTCACCGGGCGCGAGCCGACCCATTCGTCCTGCCGGTCGTCGAGGTCGATGCCGGTGAACAGCTCGCGCGCCTGCGCGATGATCGCCTGCACCCGCCGCGGCTGGAACGGCTCATCGGGTCGGCGGAACTCCATCGTGCCGGCGATGCGGAACCGCCCCTGGTACGGGGTGCACGCGATGCGCTGGAACGGCAGGTACACCGGATGCTCCTGCGGCACCTCGGTCGCCACGCTGAACGAATACCCGCGACCCGCCTGCACCAGAGTGCGCACACCGAGCTTGCGGGCGAGTGCGGGCATCCACGCTCCCGTCGCGATGACGACCGAGTCGGCCTCGCGACGCTCCCCGCTCGACAGGGTCACCACCGGACGCTGCGTCGACGACACGTCGGTCACATCGACGCCCGTCACCAGCTCGCCGCCGCGGTCGACGACCGCCTGGCCGAGCGCCTCGACGAACGGGCCCGGCTCGAAGAAGCGCTGGCCGTCCAGCCGGTAGGCGTGCTGCACAGCATCCGACAGCACCGGCGCGAGCTCGCGCGGATTCTCGAGAGGCTCGAACGGCACGTCCTGACCGTGCCGCACCACTCCCTCTATCTCGTGAAGGAAGCCCTTCGAGTGCAGCTCGTTCTTGAAGCCGATCACGAACGGGCCCTCGCGCGTCCACGACTGCACGCCGCCGTCGATCAGCTCGTCGAAGCACTCCAGCGCGATCTTGTCGATGGGCGTGAGCTGCGCCATGGTGCGATCCCACGCGCGGTTGGTGCCGTGCGCGGCGAAGCGGGCGAGAAACGACCACAGGCCGGGGTCGACCCGGAACGGCACGTGCAGCGCGGCATCCGGATCGAGCAGGGCCTTCGGCCCGTACGTCCACAGCCCGGTGTCGGCGAGCGGGATGGTCTTGCCCGGGGTCAGCCAGCCGGCGTTGCCCCACGATGAGCCGGCGGCGACGCCCACGCGGTCGATGACCGTGACCTCGACGCCGCGCTCCTGCAGATGCCATGCCGTGGCGAGACCGACCATTCCGGCTCCGACGACGATCGTCCGCGTCATTGCGTCCTCCTGAGACTGCGTGCTGAGACTGCATTCGTGCGGGCGCGAAGAATCGCCCACTATCTGCGATTATGCAGATCTCGATGATGTGATGGGTCACTGAGTGCAGATTCTGCGTAGAGTGAGCGGAAGCTCATCGAAATCTTCACTGAGACGCAAGGAAGCGAACCCATGGTTGCGGAATCTTCGACCACCCCGCACGCGGGGTTGGATGCCATCGACCGCACGATCCTCTCGGAGCTCAGCCGCAACGGACGCATCTCGAACACCGACCTGGCCGCGATCGCGGGAATCGCCGAGTCGACGTGCCTCAAGCGCGTGCGCGCCCTGCAGTCCAGCGGGGTGATCGTGGGGTTCCACGCCGAGATCTCACCCGGGGCGATCGGCCTGCACCTGGAGGCCCTCATCACGATCCGCCTGCACTCGCACGCCCGCGGTGACCTGCGCACGTTCCAGGCGCATCTCGAGCAGCTGCCGGCGACCCAGCGGGTGTACTTCCTCGCCGGAGACCGCGACTTCCTGGTGCACGTCGCCGTGCCCGACGCGGCGGCGCTGCGCGAACTGGTGTCGGACACGCTCAGCCTGCGCCCCGAGGTGGCATCCACCAGCACCAGCCTGATCTTCGCCCAGGCCGCCGGGTCGCGCGGGCTCTGACGGGGCCCTGGCGGGGTGCCCGGCCGGCGGTTTCCACCGCCCAGGTCGCAATGGATGCCGGAAAGAACGCTGCATAGCGGCATCCATTGCGACCCGGACGGGTGAGGGACCCGGATAGCGGCATCCATTGCGACCTGAACCGACTCGACGAACCGGCCGACGCCCGAACCGGCGCCGGGCCCGAACCGACCCCCATCCCCGACCGACTCAGACCGCCGTGGGCACCTCGTAGCCGGCATCCTTCAGCGCTGCGCGCTGGGCATCCGACGCTGCGGCATCCGTCAGCACGACTGGGAACAGCTCAGCGCCGCCCACGTGCGCGAAGGCGGCGCGGCCGAGCTTGGTCGCATCGGCCACGACGTAGGCGCGATCCGCCCGCTGCGCCATCATGCGGTTCACGGCCGCCTCGGCCTCGTCGTGGGTGGTGGCACCCGACTCGGCCGAGATGCCATTGACGCCGATGAACGCGATATCGATGCGGATGCCCGAGAGCAGCTGCTCCACGAACGGGCCGACCAGCTCGAAGCTGCGCGGATGGATCGCCCCACCGGTGACGACCACCTTGAACTCGGGGCGCATGGCGAGCTGCGCGGCGATGTTCACCGCGTTGGTGACGACCGTCAGCCCGTGCTCGGCGAGGTCGCCGCGCGCGGCGAGTGCGGTCGCGATGGCGTTGGTGGTAGTGCCGCCCGAGAGCCCGACCACCTGACCTGGCACGACCAGAGCGGCCGCTGCGGCACCGATGGCTTCCTTCGCTCCGGTGCCGTGGTGGCTGCGATACCGGATCGGCAGCTCGTAGGCCACCGACTGCGCCACCGCGCCACCGTGCGTGCGTGTGAGCAGGCGACGCTCGGCGAGGCTGTCGAGGTCGCGCCGGGTAGTCGCGGGCGAGGCTCCGAAGCGCTCGACGAGCTGCTCGACGCTCACCTCGCCCTGCTCGGCGAGCAGATCGAGGATGGCGGTGAGGCGAGCGGCGCGGTTCATGCGATTCCCCGGGGTTCGGTAGCTCAGTCGGATGCCAGGGCGAACAGACGCAGCATGCGCGCCGCCTCTTCGGCCACGGCCTCACGAGCGGGCTTGAGGTACTTGCGCGAGTCTACGAGGTCCTCGTCGGCGGCGAGGGTCTCGCGGATGGCGCGGGTGAAGAATCCGTTCAGGTGCGTCGACACGTTGATCTTCGTCATGCCCGCCTGCACCGCCTGCACGATCACGTCGTCGGAGACGCCCGACGAGCCGTGCAGCACCAGAGGCACATCAGCTCCGCGGCGACCGGCACCGCGCAGTGCGGCACGCAGCCGGCCGATCAGCTCGATGTCGAGCGATGCCGACCGGTCGAGCATCGCGTGCGACGAGCCGACCGCGACGGCGAGCGAGTCGACGCCGGTGGCCTCGACGAAGGCACGGGCCTCATCGGGGTCGGTGCGCACACCGGGAGCGTGCGCACCGTCCTTGCCACCCACCTCGCCGAGTTCGGCCTCGATGTACACATCGGCGGCGCGGGCACGGGCGGCGACCTCGGCGGTGACGGCGACGTTCTCGTCGTAGTCGAGCTTGCCGCCGTCGAACATCACCGACCCGAACCCGAGTTCGATGGCCTCGTCGACCAGCTCAGGGCGCTCGGCGTGGTCGAGGTGCACAGCGACCGGGGTGGTGGCGCGGCGCGCGACGGCGAGGGTCGCCCAGCCGATCGGCTCGAGTCCGCCGTGGTAGTCGGCGCAGTTCTGCGAGATCTGCAGGATCACCGGCAGGTGCGCGCGCTCGGATGCTGCGATGAGCGCTTCGGCGGTCTCGAGGTGGATGACGTTGAACGCGCCGATTCCCGTGCCGACGGCAGCGGAGGTGCGCATGAGGTCGCGGGCGGAGACGAGGGTCATCGGGTTTCCTTCGGGGTGAGGACGAGAGCGCGCTCGAGGTCGGGCCAGGTCGGGTGGATCTCTCCGGCGAGCGGCATCAGCACGGCGGCGGCCGACCAGGAGGTCGCGCGGCGCAGGATCTGCTCGGGGTCGTGGATGCCGGCATCCATCAGCACGGCGCAGGCGGCGACCGCCGCGTCGCCGGCGCCGGTCGGGTTGCCGGCCAGCGCGGTGTCGAGCCGGGCGTGCAGCACGCTCACCGGCATGTGCGGACGATACGTTTCGGGGGCCGACACGCCAGATGTCGGACCGGATGCCGGGGATCGTCCGACATGTGGCGTATCTGCCCCCCGTTCGTATGCGTGGGCGGGAGCGTCGGATGCTGGTGCGCCGGGGTCCGCGGCGGTGATGGCCAGCATCCCCTCCGCCCCGCGCGAGAGCAGCACGAGCTCGGCGCCGCGGCGCAGCAGCTCGCGGGCGCCCTCGATCGGGTCGTCGAGGCCGGTGGCGTCGGCGAGTTCGTGCTCGTTGGGTTTGAGGACGGATGCCCCGGCGTCGGCCGCGACGAGCAACGCGGGGCCCGAGGTGTCGGCGATCACGGTGGCTCCGGCCTCGCGGCCGAGCGCGATCAGCGAGGGCAGCACCTCGTCGGGCGTGCCGGGCGGGAAGCTTCCCGAGATGACGAGCACCGGCGCACCGGCATCCGCCGGCGGCCCCGAAGTGTGAGCGAGCGCGTCGGCGACGGCGGCACGCAGCGCGTCCCATTCGTCGGATGCCGGGGCGATGCCGCGCTCGTTCACGATGGTGGTGTCGCCGAGCGCCTCGTCGACCAGGGCGATGCTGCGGCGGGTGGCCGCGGCGACGGGCACCAGCATGTGCGGCACCCCGGCGACGATCAGTTCGGCGGTGAACTCCGCTCCCGTGGCCCCGCCGGTCGTCGTGACGGCGACGACCGAGGCACCCTGGGCGTGGGCGACCCTGGCCACGTTGAGGCCCTTGCCTCCGGCGCGCGCGGCACCGGCATCCGCTCTGTGCGTGCCCCCGGCGACGATCTTCTCGACGTGCCAGGTGAGGTCGAGCGCGGGGTTCGCGGTGACGGTGACGATCATGCGGCGCCTCCCCCCGCGAGCTCGCGGGCGCGCAGCGCCGACCCCAGGATCCCGGCGTTGCCGGAGAGCTCGGCGGGCACCAGCGTGGGGATGCGGTGGAAGCTGAGTCGTGCGCGCAGCCGCGAGCGCAGCTCGTCGAACAGGGCGCCGCCCGCGCGCGAGAGTCCACCGCCGATGACGACCGCCTCGGGGGCGATGACGGCGGTGAGCTGGGCGATCGACATCGTGAGCGCGTCGAGCGCCTCGTTCCACACTCGCGCGGCGACCTCGTCGCCGTCGGCGGCGAGCGCGATGACCTCTTTCGCGCCGCCGACGTGCGCGCCCGACGCCTCGGCGTAGCGCCGCGAGATGGCGCCGGCCGAGGCGATCGCCTCGAGGCATCCGCGGGCGCCGCACGGGCACGGCCAGTCGCCGATCGGCGAGTGGCCGATCTCTCCGGCATATCCGCCGGCGGTGTGCGGTCGCCCGTCGATCAGGATCGCTCCGGCGACGCCGGTGCCGATGATCAGCACCACCGAGTTCTCGTACGAGCGGGCACCGCCCAGCACGTGCTCGGCCCAGCTGGCCGTGCGCACGTCGTGGTCGAACGCGACCGGCAGTCCGAAGCGCGCGGCCGCGAGGTCGCGGATCGGGGCATCGCGCCATCCGAGGTTGCTGCTGAAGACGCCGATGCCGGCCTGCTCGTCGACGATGCCGGGTACGACGAGTCCGATGGCCGCGGGGACGATCTCCGGATGCTGCGTCCGCAGCTCATCGGCCAGCTCGACGAGCCGGTCGATGAGGCGCTCGGGGGCGTCTTCGCCGCCGGCCGGCGTGGGCGTGCGGCGCAGGCCGATCGCCGTGCCGTCGGCGTCGAAGAGGGCCGACTTGATGTCGGTCCCCCCGACGTCGAAGGCGAGCACCGGAGCACCGCGGCCGATCGTCGCGGCGCGCGCGAGCCTCTCGCCCGACACGTCGGTGACGACGTCGGGGATGGCGGAGTGATCGGAAGCTGCGGTGCTCACGGGCTCTTTCCTGTCGATGTGGCTGTGCGCTGCGTCTCAGTCGTCGAGGATGCGTCTCAGTCGTCGAGGATGACCGAGCGGGTCAGGTTGCGCGGCTGGTCAGGGTCGAGACCCTTGCCCACGGCGCGGTCGAGGGCGACGCGGTGCACCCGCACGAGTTCGGCCATCGGATCGATCGGATGCTGCACGAACTGCGCTCCGGTCGCCTCGACCTGGGCCTGAAGGCCCTCGGGGGCGGCGCCGAACTGCCAGGTGATGCGGCCGGGGGCGGCGATGGCGATCGGCCCGTGGCGGTACTCCATGGCCGAGTACGACTCGGTCCACGACTGCGACGACTCCCGCATCTTCAGCGCGGCCTCGTGGGCGACGCCGATCGACCAGCCGAGGCCGAGGAAGCTGTACTGGTCGGCGGCGCCGAGTGCGGCGTCATCGGTGCCGTCGAGCACGGCCTGCGCGTCGGCGATCACGGGTTCGAGGTCTTCACCGAGCGAGGCGCGGAACAGCGCGAGCGCCGTGGTGGCGAAGCGGGTCTGCACGACCGACTGCTCGTCGGCGAACGGCAGGGCGATGACCGTGTCGGCGAGGTCCACCAGGGGCGAGGAATCGTCGCCGAGAACAGCGATGACCGGCGTGCTGCCCTTGACGCGCTCGGTCAGCTCGAGCACCTCGGTGGTCGTTCCCGAGCGGGTGAGCGCGACGATCGCGTCGTAGCCGCGACCGGTCGGCACCTCGGATGCTGTGAATGCGTCCGACTCGCCGAGGCCGGCGGCCTCGCGCAGCGCGGCGTACGACTGCGCCATGAACCACGAGGTGCCGCAGCCGACGACGGCGATGCGGGCGCCGGATGCCGGCAGCAGGGCCTGCTCGGTGCGCATGCCCGCCGCGCGGGCCCAGGTCTCGGGCTGCGAGGTGAGTTCTGCACGCATGTGTGCGCCGGCGGTCGTGATGTCGGTCATGACGGGCTCCTCAAGAGTGGGCACCCAGTATTCTGGATGTAAGTTTTTGATCGTTTATGCCGTTAACGATCAGAATACCGCAATCGAGCCCCACCGCACACCCAGCACCGAGCCGAGAGCGAGCTGAGCCGCACCGGCGTGGGCGGCCACCCCGGGGGCGGCGGCACGCACCCGGGCGACGCGCGTGCCGGTGGGTGCGCGACCGGTCTCCTGCCGCACACGGGCGAGGAACGCCTCACCCAATCCGGTGACCGCACCCCCGAGCACGACCTCATCGGGATCGAGCATCGCGGTGAGCATCATGATCACCCGCCCGAGCGCCACCGCGCCCTCCGCCAGGCGCTGAGGATCGGTCGCCGAGACCAGGGCGTCGAGCTCGGCGGCATCCATGTCCTCAGTGAAGGCGTCGCCGAGCATCGCGGGCATCGAGGCGGACGACTCCAGGCATCCGCTCCGACCGCATGGGCAATCACGCGCATCGGCCCCGTACACGACCCGCACGTGACCGATCTCACCCACCCTGCCCACGGGGCCCGGCGCGAGTTCGCCGTCGAGCGTCACCGACGCGCCGATGCCGATGCCGATGTGCAGGAACAGCTGTCGCCCGGCGACCGTGCCGCCCGCCACCATCTCGGCGACCGCCTCGGCATCGACATCGTTGACCAGCAGCGTCGGCACGCCCAGCACCTCGGTCAGCTGCTCCGCCAAGGGCAGATCGGTCCAGCCCAGCTGCACGCTCTGCAGCACCCGCCGCCCATCGGTGGCGCCCGGCAGCTGCACCGCCGCCGCAAGAAGGCGCGGACCGAAGCGACCTCCGATGCGCGCGATCATGGCGTGGATCTCGCGGTCGCGATCGCCGCCCCCGTAGACCAGGCGCTCCTCATAGACGGGAGCGCCGTCGAGTGCGATCAACCAGGCGTGCGCATCGCCGAACCGCAGCACGACCACGAGCAGCAGATGATGACTCGCGTCGACGGCGAGGGTCATGGCGCGCTTGCCGCCCGTGCTCGCGGCATGGCCCACCTCGACGACCAGGCGATCCGCGATCAGCTCGGCCACCAGCGACGATGCGGTGGCGGCGGTGAGCCCGGTCTCGCGGGCGATCGCCGCGCGGGTTTCGCTTCCCGAGTTGTCGAAGATCAGCTGCAATGCCCGTCGCAGATTGGTGCGGCGCACAAGCGCTTGACCGTCGGGAGCCTCTGTGAACTGCAGCATCCGCGCCGATCCTTTCCACGGCACCGTGCCGAGCGGGAATCATTGACAACCGTCTCGGACGAGCTTACGCTCGCAGGAGTAAGTTTAGGCAATGAACTAAGTAATCGAGGAGCACGATGGCCGCGACCACGACGCTGTCGGCACGAGCCACCGCCCAGCAGCTGCCCGGGCACGGCACCCGACGCCACAACCGCGGCGTCGTGCTGCAGACCCTGCTGCGCGAAGAGACCGCCAGCCGCGCCGACCTCGCCCGGCTGACCGGCCTCGCGCGACCCACGATCACCGAGGTCATCCGCGAGCTGCTCGCCAGTGGCGTCGTCATCGAGACCGGTCACAGCCAGGAGGTGCGGGTCGGAAAGCCGTCGGTCATGCTCGAGATCGACACCCGCGCCGCGCAGTCGATCGCCGTCGACCTCACCCGCCCCGACTGGATCGTCGGCGCCGTGTGCGCACCCGACGGCAGCATCCTGCTGCGCAACGAGATCTCGCGCGACGCCACCGACGACATCGGCCCCGCGGTCGCAGCGCTCGTCTCACGCCTGCTCGCCCAATCGGGCATCCCCGTGCTCGGCGTCGGACTCGGCGTCGCACTCGACGCCGACGACGAGGCCACCGCCTGCGTCGCGGCACTCGGCGCGCTCCGCGAGACCGCAGAGCTGCCCGTGCACGTCGCGGCCGAAGCCGACCTGATCGCCCGCGCCGAAGCCGGCCACGGCACCGCGGAGTTCCTGCTCGTGCGCCTGGGCGCGATCATCAGCACCGCCATCGTCACCGCGTACACCGCCGACAGCTCCACCGCCCGCGAACTCGCGCACCTCGACGTCGGCGACGACGCGGGACGCGCCTGCCGGTGCGGCAACAGCGGCTGCGTGCACGTCTGGCTCGAGGTACTCGGCGAGCGCATCGCGAACGCGCCCGATGAGCAGACCCGAGACGCGCTGCGCAGCGAAGCCGGCACGCGACTGGGCACGCCGCTGGCCGCGATCGTCTCGGCGCTCGATCTGCCCGAGGTCGTGCTCAGCGGAACGGGTCCGCTCCGCGGCGACGTGCTGTGCGACGCGGCGGAGACCGCCCTGATGGCGGCTCGACTGCCGAGTGCGCACGTCGAGGTGCGCTGCAGCACGATGGACGACGCCGTGCTGCGCGGCGCGGCCGCCCAGGTGCTCGCCACCGAACTGGCCTGAGCGCGGGCTAACGCCCTTCGGCTTCAGGCGGGCCAACGCCCTTCGGCTTCAGGCGGGCTAACGCCCTGCGCCTCCAGGCGGGCTAACGCCCTTCGGCCGCCTCCGTGTGGTGACGGATCACCTCGGCGACCACGAAGTTGAACCACTTCTCGGCGAACTCGGGGTCGAGGTGGGCGTCCTCGGCGAGCGCGCGCAAGCGCGCTGTCTGCTGCTCCTCGCGTCCGGGGTCGGAGGCCGGCATGTCGTGGTCGGCCTTGAGCCTGCCGACCTGCTGCGTGCAGCGGAAGCGCTCGGCGAGCATGAAGATCAGGGCGGCGTCGATGTTGTCGATGCTGGCGCGAAGGCGCAGCAGCTCGGCGCGGGCCTGCTCGGCGTCGGTCATGATCCTCCCGGTGTTCGGCCCTCCCACGATAGCGACCCCCGGAGTCTAGAGTGTTCGACATGAGCCCAGAGGAGCGCATCCAGCCCGATCCCGACACGGCGCACGCCGTCGCGACGGATGCCGCCGCCGATGCGGCCGCCGGCGCGGGAACGTCGGATGCCGCGGTCGAGCCCACTGCGAACGAGCCGTACCGGTCGACCGTGGATCCGCCCGTGCCGAGCCGGTCGTTCTGGACCCGCATCGACACGCCGTTCAAGTTCGGGTTCCTGGTGACCATCGGCGGCCTTCTCGCCTTCCTGCTGGCGATCACGCTGTCGAACCTGTCGACCGTGCTCATCTACATCGCCTTCGCGCTGTTCGCCGCGCTCGGCCTCGACCCGGCGGTGCGCTTCCTCGAACGACGCGGGCTCTCGCGGGGGGTGAGTGTGCTGATCGTCATCCTCGGCCTGATAGGCGTGCTCGCCCTGGTGCTGCTGATGATCGTGCCCGTCGTGGTGGAACAGATCTCATCGTTCGTCAGGTCGGTGCCGAACCTGATCGCCGACTTCATGGCCGGTGACGTCTACGACTGGCTCGAGAACCAGTTCGGCGACCAGTTCGAGCAGCTGGTGCAGGACGCACAGCAGTTCCTCACCGACGGTCAGACGTGGCAGGCCATCGGCGGGGGAGCCCTGCAGATCGGCACCTCGATCGCGACGGGCATCTCGGGCGTGATCGTGGTGCTCGTGCTGACGCTGTACTTCGTCGCCGGCCTGCCCACGATCAAGGCCTCGATGCTGCGACTCGCCCCCGCCCGTGACCGCGCCCGCGCCGGTGACCTCACCGACCAGATCACCGACTCGGTCGGCGGATACGTGCAGGGCATGGTGACGCTCGCGTTCATCAACGCCTGCGTCGTGCTGGTGCTCTACCTGTCGCTGGGGCTGCCCTTCCCGCCGCTGATGGCGACCGTGGCGTTCCTGGTGACCCTGATCCCGCTGGTCGGTTCGGTGCTGTTCTGGATCGTCGGATCACTGATCGCGCTGTTCGCCGACCCGTGGCAGGCACTCATCTTCGCGGCGCTGTACCTGGTCTACATGCAGATCGAGGCGTACCTGTTCACCCCGCGCATCATGAACAAGGCGGTGTCGGTGCCGGGACCGCTGGTCGTCATCGGCGCCCTCGCCGGCGGCACGCTGCTGGGCATGCTGGGCGCTCTCGTGGCGGTGCCGGTGACGGCATCCATCCTCATCATCATCAAGCAGGTGTGGATCCCCCGCCAGGACTCCCGTCTCTGAGAGTCCCGGCGGGTACCACTGCGACGGCGAGTCAGATCAGGCCGGCGTCCTCGAGCCACTGCTTCGCGATGTCGGGCGTCGACTGCTGGTCGACAGTGCTCTGCACATTCAGGGCGACCAGGTCGTCGGCGCCGAACTCAGCGCTGATCGCGTTGATCACGTCGCTGACGTCGGTGGCGACCTCTGTCGACGCGATCGGCACGACGTTGGATGCCAGGATCATGTTCTCGGGGTCCTCGAGCGCCACGATGTCCTCGGTCTGGAACGCCGGGTCGGCGGTGTAGATATCGGCGACCTGCACCTCGCCCGCCAGCAGCGCGTCGAGCGTGCCCGGACCGGTGGCGGAGAACTTCAGATCGACGCCGTACACGTCCTTGGCGCCGGCGGGCCCGTAGGGTCGCTGCTCGAACTCGGGGGCGCCGCCGATCGTGGCGGGCTCGCTGAGCTTCGACAGATCAGCGATGGTGCTGAGACCGTTCTCGTCGGCGAACGACTTCAGCACCGTGTAGGTGTCCTGATCGCTCGCCTCGGCGTAGTCGAGTGCGGTGAGCCCCTCGGGGAGTGCGTCCTGCAGGGCCGCGTAGACGTCTTCCGGGCTGGTTGCGGTCGCCTCGTCGTCGAGGTACTCCAGCAGGTTGCCGGTGTACTCGGGGAACAGGGTGATCGTGCCCGACTCGATCTCGGGCATGTAGGCATCGCGCTGGCCGATGCTGAACTGTCGCTCGACAGTGAAGCCGGCGTTCTCGAGCGCCTGCGCGTAGATCTCGGCGATGATCTCGTTCGAGTAGTACGCCTGCGACCCGACGACGATCGTGTTGCCGCCGCGGTCTGCCGCCGAGTCGTCGGTGGGCTCGTCGAGCGGGTTGCTGCTGGTGCCGCACCCGGTCAGGGCGATCGCGGCGACCAGCGCGACGCCGGCCGAGAGGGCGGTGCGGGTTCTGCGAGTGGTGAACATTTCGATTGCCTTTCGGTGGGGAATCAGGCGGAGGTGCGGATCAGAGTTTCAGGCGGGGGCGGATGCCACGCGCCGGGCGCGCGGACCGCCTGCGGTGCCGTGCTGCACGCCCAGTCCGGCCGGCACGGCGGCGCGCTGTGCGAGGGCGAGCAGCAGATCGACGATGAGGGCGAGCGCGGCGACGAGGATGGCACCGCCGAGCACCTGATCGAAGCGTCGGAGCGGGATGCCCTGGATGATCGGCCAGCCCAGACCACCCAGGTTGACGTAGGCGCCGATGGTGACCGTGGCGATCACCTGCAGCACTGCCGAGCGCAGCCCGCCGACCAGCAGCGGCATGCCCAGAGGCAGTTCGACCCTGGTGAAGATCTGCCATTCGGTCATGCCCATCGCGCGGGCGGCATCGATGACGCGTCGGTCGATGGCCTCCAGACCCGTGTACGCACCGGCGAGCAGCGAGGGGATGGCCAGCAGCACGAAGGTGATCACCGCCGCCAATGGCGTCTGCACGACGCCGAGCACGAGCACCAGCAGCACGAGCAGGCCGAACGAGGGCACGGCGCGGGCCGCTCCCGACACGGCCACGGCGATCTCACGGCCCTTGCCGGTGTGCCCGATCAGCCAGCCGACCGGGAAGGCGATCGCAGCGGCCACGGCGACCGAGACGACCGTGTAGAAGAGGTGCTGCGCGAGCAGCGTCTGCAGCGCATACGAGCCCTCGAACCGCTCGGGAGAGAAGAGCCAGGCGAACGCGTCGGCGAAGAGGTTCATGCGGTGGCCGCCTTCCCGCCGGTGGCCCGCACCCACGGCATGAGCGCGCGCCCCAGAAGCAGCAGCAGCGCGTCGACGATCAGCGCGATGACCACCACGGCGACGACTCCGGCGAGCACCTCGGGGATCAGTCGCCGCTGCTGGCCGTTGGTGAACAGGTAGCCGAGGTTGGTCACGCCGATGAGGATGCCGACGGTCGCCAGCGAGATCGTCGACACGGCCGTCACGCGCAACCCGGCGAGGATCACCGGACCCGCCAGCGGCAGCTCGACGCCCCAGAAGCGCCGCGGGGCAGCATAGCCCATCGCCGTGGCCGACTGACGCACGCTGGCGTCGACGGAGTCGAGACCGTCGGCGACGGCACGCACCATGATCGCCACGGCGTAGATGGTGAGGGCGGCCACGAGATTGGCCTCACTGATCACCGAATAGCCGAGCGCGGCGGGCATCAGGATCAGCAGCGCCAGCGAGGGGATCGTGTAGAGCAGCCCGGTGAGCACGATCACCGGACCGCGCACCAGACGGAACCGCCAGGCCACCCAGCCGAGCGGGATGGAGAGCACCAGGCCCAGCACGATCGCGATCACACTCTGACGCAGGTGCACCAGGGTCAGCTCGAAGATGAGCCCGACATTGTCGAAGACCCAGGTCATGGGCCGCTCGCCCCGTCGATTGCATCGGATGCCCGTGACGCCGGCTCTGCAGCATCCGACGCCACCGCGGTCGGCGCTTCGCGCAGCCGCCCCTGGGTGCGCCCCTCGGAGTCGACGACGACCGCGCCGTGCGGCGTCTGCTTGACCGTCAGCGCTCGCCGCCCCCGCTCGGCGCCGATGAACGCCTCGACGAAGTCATCGGCGGGATTCTCGATGATCTCGCTCGGGCTGCCGACCTGAACGATGCGGGCGCCCTTGTCGAGGATGACGACCTGGTCGCCGAGCAGGAAGGCCTCGTCGATGTCGTGCGTGACGAAGACGACCGTCTTGTCGAGCTCGCTCTGCAGACGGATGAGCTCCTGCTGCAGGTCGGCGCGCACGATCGGGTCGACGGCGCCGAACGGCTCGTCCATGAGCAGGATGTTCGGGTCGGCGGCGAGCCCGCGGGCCACGCCGACGCGCTGCTGCTGACCGCCGGAGAGCTGGCTGGGGTATCGGTCGGCCAGGTGCTGGTCGAGTCCGACGGTGTCGAGCATGGTGCGCGCGCGCTCATGCGCCTCGCGCTTGCCGACGCCGGTCAGTCGCAGCACCGTGGCGACGTTGTCGAGCACGGTGAAGTGCGGCATGAGGCCGGAGTTCTGCATCACGTAGCCGATGCGGCGGCGCAGCGCGACGGGGTCTCCGCCGAGCACACTCTCGCCATCGATCTCGACGTCGCCCGAGGTCGGCTCGACCATGCGGTTGATCATGCGCAGCAGGGTCGTCTTGCCGCAGCCGGACGACCCGACGAACACGGTCGTCTTGCGCGAGGGCAGCACCAGGCTGAAATCGCCGACCGCATGCGTGCCGTCGGGGAAGGTCTTGGTGACGGAGCGGAACTCGATCATCGTGCGGCCCGCCTAGCGGCGGGATCCTTCAGGTCGTGACTTCATGGGGTCGTGCCTCCTAGGTCGCCCTTCGAGCGTATTGGACACCTCCGACGTCGGCGCGGGATCGGGGGCGATTCGCAGATTCCCGGGATCTTCGTCCCTTGCGGTTGCGGTCACCCTCACGCCGACTGCCGTCCGTAGGCCTCCAGCAGACGAAGCCAGATCTCGCCCATCGTCGGGTAGGCCGGTATCGCATGCCAGAGCCGGCTGATCGGCACCTCGGCAGTGACGGCGATCGTCGCAGCCGGCAGCATCTCGGCCACGTCGTCGCCGACGAACGTGACGCCGAGCACCACCTCGCGGTCGACGTCCACGACCATGCGCGCCATGCCCGTGTAGCCGTCCGCGTGCAGAGACGCGCCGGCGACGGCCCCCAGATCGTGGTCGACGACCTCGATCCGATGGCCGGCTTCGCGCGCAGCATCCGATGTGAGTCCCACCGAGGCGACCTCGGGCAGGGTGAAGACGACCTGCGGCACGGCCGCGTGGTCAGCGGATGCCACGTGCCGGCCCCACGGCTGGTCGGCGATCACCTCGCCGCGCGACCGGGCCACGATCACGTCACCGGCGGCACGTGCCTGGTACTTGCCCTGGTGGGTGAGCAGCGCCCGCCCGTTGACATCACCCACCGCGTACAGCCAGTCCGTTCCGGGCACGAGCATCGTGTCGTCGACGTCGAGCGCATCGCCCGGCTTCAGGCCGACCGTCTCCAGCCCGATGTCGCTGCTGCGCGGGCGGCGTCCGGTGGCGACCAGCACCTCGGCCGCGGTGACCTCGGTGCCGTCGCCGATGGTGACGGTGACGCCGTCGTCGCCGCGCGTCACCTTGTCGGTGCTGGTGTTCAAGCGCACATCCACCCCGAGCTCGCGCAGTCCGTCGGCGACGCGCTCCCCCGCGAAATCCTCCATGCCGCCGAGCAGACCGCTGCGGGCCAGCACGGTGACCCGCGCGCCGAGAGCCGCGAATGCGGTGGCCATCTCGACGGCGACGACACCGCCGCCGATGATCGCCAGCGATTCGGGCACCTCTTCGGCGCTCGTCGCCTCGCGGCTGGTCCACGGCCGTGCCTCGGCCAGACCCGGGATGCCAGGCATCGACGCCGACGATCCGGTCGTGACCGCCACCGCGTGGCGCGCGCGCAGCATCCGATCGCCGTTCTCGTTGGCGACCGTCACCTCACGTTCGCCAACGAGGCGACCGTGGCCGCGCACCAGATCGATGCCCGCGCTGCGCAGCCAGTCGACCTGACCGGCGTCCGACCAGTGCGCGACGAAGCCGTCGCGACGCTCGAACACGGCTCGCGCGTCGATCGACCCGCCACTGACTCCCCGCACGTGCCGGGCTGCGTGCAGCGCATGGATCGGCCGCAGCAGCGCCTTCGACGGGGTGCACGCCCAGTATGAGCACTCCCCACCGACGAGCTCATCCTCGACGATCACCGCCGTGAGCCCTCCCTGCACGGCACGATCGGCGACATTCTCGCCAACCGGGCCTCCACCCAGCACGATCAGGTCGTATTCATCGGTCATCTTGGCCTCCGGGCCCAGTCTTGCCGCTGCACCGGGCGATGTCACGGGGTTGACTCAGGGTCACTGGGTTGACTCAGGGTCACGGGGTTGACTCAGAGCGTGCGGGTGTTCACAACTCCGGAGAATTCACGACCGCGGCGCCCGAATCCGGCCCTGAGCGACGAAAGTCGCCTGTTCTTCCGGAGTTCTGAACACGCGGCGCCGCCACCACGGCCACCAGCGCGAGCAGAGCCGCGAGGCCGAACACGACGATGAACCCGTACCCTCCGGCCGAGAGCGCGGCGAACAGCACCCCGGTCACGGCCAGGGCGAGAGCCGTCCCGAACGAGTCGGCGACGGTCATCGCCGAGCTGTTGAAGCCCTGATCCTCGGGCGTCGACATCGACAGGATCAGCGTGCTCAACCGCGGGCTGGCCAGCCCCATGCCGGCTCCGGCGAAGACCCACGCGGCGAAGATCACGACGGGCGAGAGCACCAGCGTCGTCGCCACCAGCACCACCGCGACCCCCGACAGCACGAGCGCCGTCCCGATCAGCACAGCACGCTCGCTCGCCAGGCGCATGCCCAGCTTTCCCTGCACCATCGATGCCGTCGACCATGCCAGCGCGGCGCCGGTGAGCACCAGACCCGCCAGCGTCGGAGTGAACGCGTACTCGTCCACGAGCAGGTACGGAAGGTAGATCTGCGTCGCGAAGAACGCCGCCGCCACCACGGCGCGGACGAAGATCACCGCCGGCAGTCCACGCCGCACGAGCAGCGCTCCCTTCGGTACCAGCGGCCGCACGGCGATCAGCGCGATCACGATGGCGACCGCGGCGAGCGCCGGCCCCACCGCGGGAACATCACCGGTGAGATTCAGCACCAGGACGGCGATCGCCGCGAGCACCGCCCAGCCGAGTCGTCCAAGCGCCCACGGGGCCGCGGAGTCACCCTCGCGCGAAAGCCCCTTCAATGCCGGCACGACCATGAGCAGTGCGAACACGACGAGCACGACGACGCCGAGGAAGACCCAGTGCCAGCTGAGCAGCTCCGTCACGAATCCCGCGACCGTGGGCCCGATCAGCGACGGCACGACCCACGCGGCCGCGAAGGCGGCGAAGATCGCGGGGAGCCGATCCTTGGGGTAGACCCTGGCGACGACGACGTACAGCGCGACGGTCATCGCTCCGCTGCCGAGCCCCTGCGCGAACCGGGCGACCACGAAGATCTCCATCGTCGACGCGAACCCGGCGACGAGCAGTCCCACGACGAACGCGGCCACCGACGTGTACAGCGGAGCACTCGGTCCGCGACGATCCGACCAGTTCCCCGCGACGACCATGCCGATCACCCCGGTGGCCAGCGGCCCCGCGAAGGCGAGCGCGTAGAGCCGCTCACCGCCGAGATCGGCACTCACGACGGGCATCACGGTGGTGACGGCCAGCGATTCGAACGCGCCGAGGAACACCAGCGCGCACGCGCCGATCGTGATCCACAGGTACTCGCCGACCAGGATGCCGGACGGAGCGCGAGTCGGTCCGGGAGCGGTGTCGGTCTCAGAAGCCATGAGCATGACCATAAGACCTCAACTATGGTTGAGGTCAAGGAGAGGAGGGGCGGATGCCTCAGCTGGACGGCGACAGGAACCGCAGACTCACGATCGGCGAACTGTCCTCGCGCAGTGGCGTGGCAGCATCCGCTCTGCATTTCTACGAACGCAACGGCCTTCTCATCTCGGAGCGCACCGACGGGAACCAGCGCCGCTACCGGCGCGATGCCCTGCGCCGCGTCGCGTTCATCCGTGTGTCGCAGCGCGTCGGGATTCCCCTCAAGGACATCCGCTCCGCGCTCGACTCGCTGCCCGAGGGGCGCACCCCGACCAAGAAGGACTGGGCACGCCTCTCGCAGCGCTGGCGCGACGAGCTCGATGCCCGCATCCGACAGCTCGAGCACCTGCGCGGCGACCTGGACGGATGCATCGGATGCGGCTGTCTCAGCCTGACCTCGTGCAGCCTGCAGAACCCGGCCGACGTGCTCGGGCGCGAGGGAACCGGCCCCAGGCGCTGGCTCAGCACGGGAGCCGGTGCGACCGAGTGACCCTTCTCAGGCGGGCAGGACGCGGGTGGGCGTCGGAGCCGCCGTCACGTGCCGCACATCGCGCGGGGCGCCGGTGCGCTCGTCGAGGTCGACCACGCTGATGGTGCTCGAGCGCTGACCGGCCACGAGCAGCGTGCCGTCGTACACGAGGTGGTGGCGCGGCCAGTCGACGCCGGCATCGGCGAGCGCCAGCGGCTCGAGCCCCTCACCGCCGCCGCGCACGCGCAGCGCCGCGATCGTGTTGCTGCCGCGCAGCGCGGTGTACAGGGTCGCCCCGTCGCGCGACATCGCCAGCTCGGCGGGGAAGTCGATGCCGACCTGCGCGGCCGGCGAGGCGGTGGTCGCCGAGGCGAGTCCCCAGCGTCCCTCGCGGTCGGATGCCAGGGTGAACACCTCGCACGAGTACTCGGTCACCACGTGCAGATGCCCGCTGGGGTGCATCACCATGTGGCGCGGTCCGGTGCCGCGCGGCAGTTCGACGTCGTGATCGACGCTGAGGTCGCGCCGGCGGATGCGCACCAGGTCGAGCCCGAGGTCGGCGGTGGCGATGCGCCCGTCGGGCAGGAACACCGCCGAGTGCGCGCGTGATACCCGCCCGCGTGACGCTTCGGGGGCCGACCCCCCAGATCGTATTCGCCCGAGGCGGTCCCCGGGGCGGTCCCGAAGAGGGCGGCGCGCAGCGCGGCGGCCTTGTCGGGGGCGGATGCCACGAGCCGGCCGTCCGGGGCGATGCCGTAGCCGATCACGCGCCCATCGCCGTAGCAGCTGGCGACCAGCATCCGACCGTCCGGCGACACGGCGAGGTGGCAGACGGCGTCTCCTGCTGCGAGCGCCGGGCCAAGCGGATGCAGTTGCGCCTCGCCCGACCGCGCGAAGGCCTGCACCTCGCCGGCGCCTTCCAGCGCCGCGTAGACCACGTCGAGGGTCGGATGCTGCGCGAGCCACGACGGCGACACGGCGGGCGCCGCGACGCCCCGATAGCGCAGCGTCGCCGGTCCGCGACCTTCATCGACCGACAGGAAGCCGATGCCCTCGGCATCCCCCTCCATATCGGCGCCGTAGCCGCCGACCCAGAACCGCGTCACGTCGGATCAGTCGACGAGGTCGTGGCGGACGATGGCCTCGTCGCGGGCGGGTCCGACGCCGATCACCGAGATGCGGGTGTTGCTCATCTTCTCGAGGGCGAGCACGTAGTCCTGCGCGTTCTGCGGCAGGTCCTCGAAGGTGCGGGCCTTCGAGATGTCCTCGGTCCAGCCGGCGAAGTGCTCATAGATCGGCTTCGCGTGGTGGAAGTCGGTCTGGTTGACCGGTACGTCGTCGAACCGCTCGCCATCGACGTCGTAGGCGACGCACACCGGGATCTCCTTGAGACCGGTGAGCACGTCGAGCTTGGTCAGCACGAGGTCGGTGATGCCGTTCACGCGGGTCGCGTAGCGGGTGATCGGGGCGTCGTACCAGCCGGTGCGGCGCTCGCGTCCGGTGGTCGTGCCGTACTCGCCGCCGGTCTTGCGCAGCCACTCGCCCATGTCGTCGTCGAGCTCGGTCGGGAACGGCCCCGATCCGACACGCGTCGTGTACGCCTTGACGATGCCGACGATGCGGTCGAGGCGCCCCGGCCCCACGCCCGAGCCGGATGCCGCTCCGGCGGCGGTCGCGGTGGACGAGGTGACGAACGGGTAGGTGCCGTGGTCGACGTCGAGCAGGGTGGCCTGGCCGGCTTCGAACACGACGACGTCGCCCCGCTCCAGAGCCTCGTCGATCAGGTGGCCGGTGTCGGCCACCATCGGACGCAGCCGCTCGGTGTACGACAGCAGGTCGTCGACGATCTCGTCGACCGTGATCGAGCGGCGGTTGAAGACCTTCACCAGCAGGTGGTTCTTCTGGTCGAGGGCGCCCTCGACCTTCTGGCGCAGGATGTTCTCGTCGAACAGGTCCTGCACGCGGATGCCGACGCGGTTGATCTTGTCGGCGTAGGCGGGGCCGATGCCGCGGCCGGTGGTGCCGATGCGGCGCTTGCCGAGGAACCGCTCGGTGACCTTGTCGAGCGTGCGGTGGTAGGCCGTGATCACGTGCGCGTTGGCGCTGACCCGCAGGCGCGAGGTGTCGACCCCACGGGCCTGCAGGGCGTCGAGCTCTTCGAAGAGCACCTCGAGGTCGACGACGACGCCGTTTCCGATGACGGCATTGACGCCGGGGCTGAGGATGCCCGAGGGAAGCAGGTGCAGCGCGTACTTCTCATCACCGATCACGACCGTGTGACCGGCGTTGTTGCCGCCGTTGAACTTGACGACCCAATCGGTGCGTTCGCCGAGCAGGTCTGTCGCCTTGCCCTTGCCCTCATCGCCCCACTGGACGCCGACGATCACGATTCCTGGCATGGGTGAACCCCCTGGTACTGCACGCTGTCGCCGGGTTTGCACCGGCAGATGAGCTGGCCCGAACGGGCGGCTCCATACTACCGGGCGGGTCGGATTCACTAGAGTTCTGCCATGACGAGCTGGTGGCCCTATCTGCGACTCGCTGCTGCGGTGCTGGGTTTCGCCGCGCTGATCCGGCAGCTCTCGCTGGCGATCGGCAACGCGCGATCCGCCAAGACCGAGTGGGCGTCGCACCTTCCGACGGTGGTCACGAACTTCTTCAGCTACTTCACCGTGCTGTCGAACCTGATCGCGGCAGTGACGCTGGTGATCGGCGCGGTGTGGATGCTGCGGCATCGCCACGACCGCAGACCCGAGCCGGCCTGGCTGTCGACGCTGTTCGCGTGCGCCGCGACCTACATGATCGTCACCGGCATCGTGTACAACCTGCTGCTGCGGAACATCCCGATCGCCGGCATCTCGGATGTCTGGACCAATGAGACGCTGCACGTCATCATCCCGCTGGTGATGCTCGCCGACGTGCTGCTGGCACCGCACCGACGTCCGCTCTCGTACCGCGCCGTCGCCGTGATCGCCGCGTTCCCCATCGTGTGGGCGGCGTACACGCTGCTGCGCGCGAACCTCATCACCGGGCCGGCCACCGGGAACCCCTGGTGGTATCCGTATCCATTCCTCGATCCGCACCTGCAGGGCGGGTACCCCGTGGTCATCGCGTACATCGCGGGGATCGCCGCGGTCATCCTGGCCGTCGGCGCGGGCGTCGTCTGGGTGGGACGTCGTCGTGCGGCATCCCTCCCCGATCGCGTACTGACCCGCTGACGACTCTGCTGCCGACCGCGTCCGCGCCAGTTTCCTGCATCTGCGCCATCGAACGATGCGGCGGTTGCAGGAAACTGCAGCGGATGCCGACGCAGTCAAGGCCCCGGTGTGGCCTATCCTCAATCGGAGACACGTCAGAGGGGGACGCTCTTGTCGGATGAGGACTGGGCACCGCGCCCGACGACGAGCGTGCCCGAGTCGCGCGGGCCGGCCCCCAGCGGCACACGACCGCAGCCGGCCATCGAGGTGCCCGGCTACACCGACCTGGTCGAGTTGGCTCAGGGCGGAGACTCGATCGTCTATCACGCCCGCCAGATCTCGCTCGATCGCGAGGTGGCCATCAAGGTGGTGCGGATCTCGGATCCGTCGATGGCCGAGCGCTTCCGTCGCGAGGTCGAGATCACGGTGCGCCTCGGGCGGCAGCATCCGCACATCGTCACCGTGCTCGACACGACGACGGCGACCACCGGCGAACTCTGCCTGGTGATGGACTTCCACGATCTCGGCTCGCTGCACGATCGCCTGCAGGCGCATGGTCCGCTCTCGGCTTCCGAGGTGGTGGAGGCGGGAACGGCGGTGGCGGATGCCCTGGCGTTCGCGCATCGGGCAGGTGTGCTGCACCGCGATGTGAAGCCGCAGAACATCCTGGTGCTGCCGACGTCGTTCGTGCTCAGCGACTTCGGCATCGCCCGGCAGATGGATGCCGATCGCACGGCGTCCCTCGAGAGATTCTCGTACCGGCATGCGTCGCCGCAGGTGCTCGACGGGCTGATGCCGACCGAGGCCGACGACGTCTGGTCGCTGGGCTCGACGCTGTTCACCCTGCTCGACGGTCGCGCGCCGTTCGCGGGCGACGACCCCGATGACGACAGCGCCCTGACCTATCTGCGCCGGGTGCGGCTGAACGAGCGGCGTCCGCTGCGCCGCGACAATCTGCCCGACGGGCTGCGCGAGTTCATCGACCGTGCCCTCGCCCCCGCGCGGGAGGATCGCATCGCGACGGCCGCGCAGGCCCTCGCGATCCTGCGCGGGCTGCGCACCGAGGGGCGCAGCTGGGAGCCGGATGCCACGGGCGGGGCCACGCCCGCGCCCGTTCCCGAGGGCGCTCCGGCCGCGACGATGATCACGGCGAAGGCGTCGAATGCTGGCGCGAGCACGACTTCGGATGCTGACGCGAGCGCCCCGGCCATCACGAAGCCCGCCGAGGACGATGACTCCCGACAGTCTGCGACGGAGACCCCACCGCCGCCGGTGAGCGATGGCGCAGCATCCGGCATCCACCCCGATGGCGACGCGAGCACGACGCGACCGGCCGCCGACTCGGCGCCGGTCGCACGATCGGCGCTCGCGGATCTCGACCAGCCCAGCCTGGTGCGTCCGGCGGGCGCTGACGACGATGCGACCGGAACCCTGATCCCGGACGCCGACCCCGACCAGGCCCCCGCGGATCGAGACGTCACGGCCGGCGCAGGACGCACCTGGCGCAGAACGGTGCTGTTCCTGGGCGGCATGCTCATCGCCGGTGCGATCGTCGGCGCCGTCGTCTTCTTCCTCTCACGCGAGGCTCCCGACGACACGCCTCCCGCGCCTCCGGCCGAGCAGACAGTGCCCTCTGCCTCGGCTCCGCCCGAGGACGACGGCACGCAGCCGACGGTCTCGGAGCCGGATTTCGCCCCCCAGGACCTCGTCGTCACCGATCGCGGCACCTCGGCGCTGCTGACCTGGGCGCTGCCACCCGGCACGGTCACCTCCATCGCGGTGGTGCAGGTGATCGAGGGCGAATCACCGGTCGTGCTCGCGAACCTCCCCGGATCCGCCGCCGAGTACACGGTCGAGGGTCTGAATCCTGACGCGAAGACGTGCTTCGCCGTCGCCGGCTACGGCATGAAGGACGGCACGGTCGCGGCGGGGTCGAGCCCGCAGGCCTGCACGAGCTGACGCCGCAGCGCAACGGCGCGGTCACCTGCGGCTGAGCGGCACGATGCTCCACGTCAGGCGGCGCCACGGCGAGCTCGCCCGGCGCAGAGAACGCTCGATCTCCATGGCGGTCGCCCATCCGGCATCCGATCCGAAAGCATCCGCACCGGCGTCACCCACCGGTCCGAACGCCGCCGACTGCGCCTGCGCTGCCAGAGCCAACGCCGCCTTCTGCAGTTCACTGTCGGCGGGCACGGCAGCGGCGACGATCTCCTCCGGTGCCGCCCCCGCAGCGGGCGGCCGACCGGCGAGCGCGAGCGCGTCGAGGACGAGCGCCCACGCACCGGGCGCACCCTGCCAGCGCCACCGGGCGCGACGACGCGCACGCCGTACGACGAGCACCACGACGGCCGCGATCAGCAGCGCGACGAGCGCTCCGCCGACCACCGCCAGCATCATCGGCACATTCGGCTGCTCGTCAGCGTCGGCGACCGGGGCCGCGCTGCCGCCATCCGTCGAGGCCCCGTCACCATCGGACGGTGTCGCCTGCGGCGCGGGAGTCGCCTCCGTCGACGAGGCCGGCGGGGTGTGCTCGGTGCGGATGGCGGAATCCGGCGCAGCATCCACGGCGATCCATCCGGCGCGCGCCAGGTAGACCTCGGCCCATACCCGGGCATCCGATCCGGTCACCGTCACCCGCGAACCGTCGGCCGAGCTCTCGGCCGCGGCGGGGTCGACGCCGAAGCCCACCACGAGCCGGCTGGGCAGCCCGACCGCTCGGGCGAGCACGGCGAACGACGCGGCGAACTGCTCGGTCGTGCCGACCTGTCCGCCCTCGGCCTCGGGGGCGAACAGGAACTCGGCGATCCGGCCGTACGACGCTCCCGACGGCGCGCCTTCGTCGAGGATGCGTTCCCCGCGCACGAAGTCCGCGAGCTCGGTGACCTGATCCCACCGCGCGGATACGCCGTCGACCACCACCTCGGCGTGACCCACGAGCTCGTCGGGCACGCGCGGCAGCGCCAGATAGCGCTGCACCTCGGATGCCGGGGGCACCCCCGCCTGCGCGATCGCCTCGTCGGAGGGCGCGTCGACGGATGCGGTGATCGTGAGCGCCTGCGGCACGGCGCCGTCAGCCGAGACCAGCGAACCCGTGTCGGGATCGAGGAGCAACCCGTCGGCAGCAGCACCGTCGACGCTGACCGCGCTGGTGTGCCCGACGCCCGGCACCCAGGCGCTGTCGATCGCGCCGGCCTCCACCCGGAAGGTGATCGGCGTCTGCCATTCACCCATCGGGGTGTCGGGCGTCGCGACGACTCCGACTGGACGCAGCCCGGCGTCGAGCGTCCACGAGGCGCCGTCGAAGTCGGGCAGCACCGCGAGACGGACGCGCTCGGGCATCGCACCCGGAGTCGACAGCGTGAACAGGGCGGTGTCGGCTTCGGCGTTCCACCGCGGAACGTCGGGCAGCGGGTTGACGGCCTGCGCGGGCAGCGGGGGTGCCGGCACGAGCGTGCGGGGCTCGAAGCGGTCGCCGCCGACGAGAGCGGATGCCGAGATCGTGAGCAGCCCGACCAGGGCGGCGGTCACCAGCCCGAGCGCCCATCCGCGCCGGGAGGCGCGTCGTGCGGGGCGACGATCGGAGTGCCGCGCGGGTGTCGAGATCCAACCCGCCAGGATGAGCAGGACGGATGCTGCGGCCACCGCACCATACGGATCGCCGGCTCCCGCGGTGAGCAGCGCACCGGCCACCTGCAGCACGAGCGCCCCGATCAGCGGGGCGATCCGCGCGCGACCCTGCGCGGTGACGGCCAGCGCGACGGCGAGCGAGCTCAGCCACACCAGCAGGGCCGCCGGCATCAACAGACCGATATCGGCCGGTGCGGGGCGCGGCGCGGTGAGCAGCCGCGGGATCGAATCGATCAGCGGTGAGAGCACCCCGTCGGCGGTCCACCTGGCCTCCGCATCAGCGGGCTGCGCGGCGAGCGCGGTGGCGGCGACGACGGCCATCAGGCCCACACCCACCGCGGTCCACACCGAGGGGATGCGCAGCCAGCGCGCGAGCACGACCAGCAGATGCGGCACGACGACGCACCCGACCAGCACGAGCACCGCCCACCACGCCGCGTAGCCCGCGGCGATCGGGATCGTCGAGATGCCGAGGATGCCGATCGACCAGACGACCGCGACCAGGCGGCTCATCGGGCGGCTCCCGCCGCGACCGCCGTGCGCCAGCCGTGCGCGAGCTCCTCGGCCCGTGGCCCGTGCAGCACCAGCACGCCGCCGGATGCCGAGACGAGCCGGTCCGGCGACGGGTCGACCACGGCGACGACGCCGACCGGCGCGGCGGCCGCGGTGAGCACGAGCTCGGCCGCGGAAGCATCCGATCCGGAGATCACGGCCACCACGTCCGGCGAGCTCACCTGCATCCGCAGCGGAGCCGACGAGTCGTGCGGGGCGAGCGTCGCGAGTGCGGCGAGCGCGTGCGGGGCGAGCCGCGCGTCCTCCACACGGCCCGGCTCGACGGGGAGATCCAGGTCGAGGGCTCCCGACACCGTGACCAGGCGCGCGGCGGAGCGTCCGGCGGCAGCGGCGTCCAGCAGACTCGCCGCGAGGTCGACCGCCTCGTCGAGGCCGCCCTCGCGATAGGACTCGGCCCGGTCGTCGAGCAGCACGGTGAGGAACGGCTGCGAGGGGTCGGCGTCCTCGCGCACCATCAGCTGGCCGCGCCGCGCGCTGGTCGCCCAGTGCAGTCGGCGCAGGTCGTCGCCAGGCACGTACTCGCGCAGGCCGACCAGGTCGGTGCCGCCGTGGGCGATGCGCTCGTCGGCGCCCGCGTGCCCGCGGCGCATTCCGGGCGGCACGCCGATCACGTCGAGCACGCGAGGTTCCACCAGCACGCTGGCCGTGTCGCCATGCACGCGGCGGACGCGGATCAGATCGCCGAACGAGCGGCGGTCGAGGGTGAGCGGGCCGAACTCGATCAGGCCGCGGTGGTCGGTGGGAATGCGCACGTCGGTGGCGGCATGCTCACCGGCCGCGAGGGTAGGGAAGTCGAACACGATCGGCGCACCGGCCACCCGGTCGGTGCCGCTGATCGAGACGCGCCAGCGCCGAGCGGTGTTCTCCACCCTGATCGTGGCGTGGCACTCGTCGTGGCGGGCGACACGTGCGGGATGCACGGTGCGCGAGACCTGCACGGGTGTCGGCGCGGCGACCGTGAGCACGGCCACGAGCAGTGTCGCCGTCAATGCCAGAGCCAGACCGACGATCGCGGGGTACGCGGCCCACACGCCGAGCACCCAGCAGAGCACCGCGCAGACGGCGGTGGCCCACCCGCGCGCAGTCAGACGCGTGGTCATGCCGGCGTGGGCTGCGGTGCCTCGACGCGGGCGAGCACGTCGGCGAGCACATCGTCGGCCGTGACGCCGTCGAGCTGCGCCTCGCGCGAGAGCACCAGACGGTGGGCGAGCACGGGCACCGCGAGCTGCTGCACATCGGAGGGGATCACGAAGTGGCGCCCCTGCGTCGCGGCGCGCACCTGGGCGGCGCCGACCAGTGCGCGCAGCGCGCGGGTGGAGGCACCCAGTCGCAGCCGTCCGTCCGCTCGAGTGGCGGCGCCGACGGCGCGGATGTAGTTCAGGATCGGGTCGGCAACGTGCAGCGCGGACAGCAGCCGGATCTGCTCGGCGACGGCATCCGGATCGGTGACCTGCCGCACGTCTCCGATCCGTCCGGCCGCGCTGCCCGGGCGGAGCACCGCCACCTCGTGCTCGAGGTCGGGATAGCCGATGCGCAACCGCATCAGGAAGCGGTCGAGCTGCGCCTCGGGCAGCCGGTAGGTGCCGTCCATGTCGACCGGGTTCTGCGTGGCGATCACGAGGAAGGGATCAGGCACGCGCTGCGCGACGCCGTCGGTGGTGACGGTGTGCTCGGCCATGACCTCCAGCAGCGCCGACTGGGTCTTGGCCGCGGCGCGGTTGATCTCGTCGGCCAGCAGCACGTTCGCGAACACCGGGCCGGGGCGGAACGAGATCTGGCCGGTGGCCGGGTCGAAGACGCTCGTGCCGGTGACGTCGGCCGGCAGCAGGTCGGGCGTGAACTGGATGCGGCGGGAGATACCGCCGATCGCGGCGGAGAACGCCCGCGCCAGGGTGGTCTTGCCCGTGCCGGGCACGTCTTCCAGCAGCACGTGCCCGCCCGCGAACAGCGCCACGGCGGCCTGCTCGATGACGCCGCGCTTACCCTGCAGCGCCTCGCCGACGGCATTCACGATCCCGTCGTGCAGCAAGCGGAAGCGTGAGACATCGGCCTGGGTGGGCACCTGCGCGGGCTCGAGTGCCGTGCCGGTCATGCGGATCCTCCATTGCGGGTCGGGGCGGGGTCGGATGCTGTGGGGTCGGATGCCGTGAGGCGGTCGGTCGTCTCGCCGCGACGACGGATGCCGCGCAGCAGCCAGGCCACGCCGAGCAGCCCGATGCCGGCGGCGAGGATGGGCTCGTCGGTGCCGTCGATCGGAGACCACGGCACGGGGACGATGCTCACGTCGGGGTCAGTGGGGTCGAAGCCCACCGGGTCGGTGCAGATGCGCGTGTTCGGGTCGCAGTAACCCCACTGGTTGCGCGGCGGGGCGGAGTCCGACTCGGTCGCCGAGGTGACCCCTCCGCGGGTCACATAGGCGGACACGTTGGACGACCCGCGCGTCGACCCACCGAAGTCGCCGCCACCGGAGGCGCAGTCGATGGTGCGTGTCTGCGGGCCCGTCGAGCTCTGCAGGTGCACCGTGCACGATCCGCCTGCGGCGCTCCACCCGGCAGGCAGACTCACGCTCACCGTGAAGGGGATGTTCTCGTCGTAGAGCCCGGGATTGCCGAATCGGATGCCAGAGATCGCGTCATCACCGTTCGCGGGCGGCGGCGGGGGCGGAGGTGCCGTGACGACCTGGGCGCTCGCGGAGCCGGTGGTCGACGCCCCGGCACCGGCGCTGTTCGACGGCGTGACGGTCGCCGACACGCTGATGGTGCGCGTCTCGCCCGGGGCTCCGCGTCCGCACAGGTGCTCGTCGCCCGCGCGGCAGGTGAGCGTCCGCGAGAGAGAGGTGGACGTCGTCGTGACCGTCTCGGTGCGGCCGGCGCCGACCAGCTCCACCGAGTAGGTCACCGGGGCGCCGTTGCTCGCCGCCGCGGCCCAGCTGACGCTGAAGCTGACCGCGCTGCCGTCGCCGGTCAGTCCCGTGACGTTCGGCGTGCCGGGGGCGCCTGGGGCGCCCACGATCGTGACCGGGTTGCTGGCGGCCGATTCGGCGGTGGTGCCGTCGAGCACGGTGCGCACGGTGTACGTGTGCGTGCCGAAGCCGACGTTGGAGAAGGTGAGCGAGCGGCTGGTGCCCGCCGAGGTCCACGACCCTCCCGCCGGGCGCACGAGGTACTCGTCGGCACCGCCGGATGCCGCGTTCCAGGCGACCGTGACCGATCGTCCGGCAGCGGCGGCGGTGACGTTCGTCACGGCGGTCGCCTGCAGCTCGGGATCAGGCTCCGGATCGGGGTCAGAAGTCGGGGTCGGATCCGGGTCGGGGTCGGACGTCGGAGTGGGATCCGGGTCCGGCGTCGGCGTGGCGTCCGGGTCCGGATCGGTGCCGGGGCCGGGGGTCGGATCGGCACCGGGAGTCGGATCGGCACCGGGAGTCGGATCGGCACCGGGAGTCGGCTGCGGGTCGATGCCGGGTGTCGGGCCGGTACTGGGGAGCGGATCCGGAAGCGGATCCGTGCCGGGCGTGGGAGCCTTGCTGGGCCGGGGGTCCGGGCGACCCTGGTCGCCGGACCGGTCGCGGTCCTCGTCCTTCTTGCCGCGGTCCGGTGCCGGGATGGTGACCGGTGGGTTGTGGTCGACCCGCACCTCGGGAACGTCGGGCGCGCCCAGGTCGACCATGCCGGTGGAGCCGTCGGGCTGCACGACCACGGCGCGTCCGTCGCGCTCGGTGGTGACGAACAGGCGCCCCTCGTCGACGGTGAAGACCGGGTCACCGCCACCGGGGATGACGATGTCCGCTCCGGCGCGCTTGCCGCGGGCGTCGAGCACCATCACGGTTCCCGTGCCGAGGCACGGCACGTAGACGCGCTCGCTGAACACCTGGGGGCTGCCGGGTCTGGTGCATCCGCGCTCGCCTACGTCGACCTGCAGCAGCGCGCCGGACGACAGCAGGAACACGCGCCCGGCGTCGGTGACGGATGCCGGCACGAGTGTCGCCGGCGACTGCGGCGCCGCGGCGACCGTGCCCGACAGATCCGGGACGGTCACGGCGAGGTCGCCGCCCGAACCCACCTGCACGACCGCCCCGCCGTCCGCGGCGAAGACGGTCACGCCGCGCTCGTGCGGCACGAGCCTGGTCTCGGGTCCCGCTCCGGCGACCGGCCGACGTTCCTCGGTGCGGAACCTGCCGGAGCCGTCGGAGTACTCCAGCTGGGTGAGCTCGCCGTCGTCGGTGAGCACCCAGACGTCGCCATCGCCGTCGACGACGGCATCGGCGATCGGATGCTGCGTGCGGAACGGCTTGCCGATGTCGGCGAGGGTCAGCGGGTCGACGGCCCGCACCGTGCCGGGATCGTCATCGACGACCACGACGCGTCCTCCGCCGACCAGCACCCGCTCGTCGCCCGAGGTTGCGCGGCTGCCGCTGGCGATGAGAGCGGCCAGATCGACCGCGGTGACCAGCCCGCTGCGCTCGTCGGTGACGATGAGCGCACCGTCGCGCTGCGCGATCGACAAAGAGGTGTCGCCGTCACCGACCACCAGCCGCCGCTCGGCGACGCCGGTGGACGGGTTGACCTGCACGACGCTGCCGTCCTGGCCGGGAAGCCACGCCTGGCCGTCCGACATGTCGACCGCCAGGGCCGCGACGCCGTTCCCGGCGATCGCGCCGACCACGAGCAGCGCACCACCGAACGCGACGCCGACCTCGACCATTCCCCGATCGCGGCCGCGCAGCAGTCTCGACCAGATTCCCCTCATGATCGCCCCTCCGACGCCTCAGATACTAGCTGTACGACGTGGATCTGCCCACCGGCGACGAGTACGCCGCGGCCCACCCCCGCCATCGGTTCATGCGAATTCATCGGCACCTGGGCGCCGACCAGAGCACCGTCACCCATCTCGGGCGCAATGAGCATGGCCCGTCGCGAGCGCTTCACCGCGGCCACGATTCCGGGGATGTGCTGGCGGCTGCGGAGCTCATCCGGATCGCCCGCGACGACCACGGCGATGTCGGGCCGGCCGATCAGCGCGGTGAGCGCCTCCAGGGCATGCCGCTCGTCACCGTTCGCCTCCCACCCGCGCTCCCACTCGTGCACATCGTCGACCAGCACGAGCGTCCAGCCGTCGCCCGCGGGACGCGCGGCCAGTTCCTGCGCCCACGCTGCCGCCTCGGCGGCGTGCGTGATCGTGCGGTCGATGTCGGATGCTGACGACTCGTCGCCACCGGTCGCGCGAGGCGCGATCAGCACGACCTCCGCCGGCGTCTCGGCGCGGCGGGCGAGCTGGGCGAGACCGAGCAGCGTGGAGGTGCGACCGGAGCGCGCGCGTCCGGTCAGCAGCACCGGACCGTCGCAGAGCCGCAGCGAGATCGGTGCGACGACGTCCTGCTCCACGCCGACGACCAGCTCGTCGCGTTGCGGTCGCGGCAGCACGCTCTGCGGCAGGCGGGTCGGCATCACCGGCACGGGAGAGGGCGATGCCTCGTCGTAGCGACCGTTCAGGCGGCCGCCGAGCTCGTCGAGCCGCTCGACCTGAAGCGGCGTTCCCGCTCCGCCGAGCGTGGCGACGTGCACCTCGTGCGCGCCGAACAGCCCCCGGCCGGCGGGCGACTCGCGGTCGAGCACACCCGCCGGCACGCCGAGCATCGCGTAGTCGTCGTCGACGCTCATGCGCATCACCACGCGAGCGCCGAACGCGGCCAGGATCTGGCTCGACACCCCCGTGCGCTGCGGTGCGGTCGCGGTCACGTGCACACCGCAGCGACGCCCCTCCTGCAGTACGGTGAGCAGCTGGTCGGCATGCTGGCGGCGCAGCGAGCCCCCGCCCTCGAGAGCGTCGAGCACGGCGGGCAGGTTGTCGATGAGCAGGTGGATGCGCTGCACGTGCACGCCGGTCGCCGCCAGTGCGTTGAGGTCGGCGACGCCGTGCGAGGCGAGCATCGCGTTGCGCTCGGTGACCGTGCGATGCACCATGCGGATCAGGCGCAGCATCCGCTCGGTGGACTGCTCGACGACGATCGATCCGACCGAGCCGAGTCGCTCGAGCACCGTCAGGCCGCCGCCGCCGGCGTCGATGCCGTACACGCACGCGGCCGCGCGCTCGGCGCCGGCGGTCGCGGCGAGCGCGACCGTGCGCAGCAGCTCGGTCTTGCCCGCACCGGACGCACCGAACACCAGCAGGTGGCCGGCGCGCGTGTAGTCGATGGTCCAGGGCACCTGCCGCTGCTCGCCGGGCACATCGCGCAGACCCAGCAGCACGCTGCCGGGAGCCTGCTCGACGACGGTGACGTCGGTGCCCGAACCGGCGATGGCGGCCTCGTCGCGGGCATCCGATCCGATCGCGAGGCGACCCGGCTCGATCACCGCGACGGGCAGCTCCTCCGGCAGCGGCGGGATCCACGGGCGGCGCGGCGGCTGGATGCCGCTGCGCAGGAACGCGGTGGTCACGGTGGCGACGATGCGCTCCAGGTCGGAGTGCTCGTGCGGACGGCCGGCGTCGACGGCACCGCCGTCGATCGCGCGGGCGGTGAAGGGTGCGACCCGCACCCGCTCCCCCGCCTCGTGCAGCTGCTCGGCGCCGCCGACGTACGCCACCTGCACCATCTCGCGGGTGCCGTGTCCGGTGCGGCGCAGCAGCGCTCGCCCGGGGGTGCGACGCGACAGGTCGGCGGCATCGGGGGCATCCACGACATCGGTGGAGTCGTCGGCCGAGGCGACCCGCAGGGCGATGCGCAGGTCGGTGTTCGCCTTGATCTGCGGGGTGACCACGCCGGCGGGGCGCTGGGTCGCGAGGATCATGTGCATGCCGAGCGAGCGGCCGCGCTGGGCGATCGAGACCATGCCGTCGATGAAGTCGGGCACCTCCGAGAGCAGGGCCGCGAACTCGTCGACGCAGATGAGCATGCTCGGCGGGGCCACCTCGGGGTGCATCCGCTCGAGGGCCTGCAGATCCTTCGCGCCGTACTCGGCCAGCAGGTGCTCGCGGGTGGTGAGCTCGGCGTGCAGCGAGGTGAGCGCCCGCTGCACCAGTGCGGGGGTGAGGTCGGTGATGTAGCCGACGGTGTGCGGCAGCTCGGCGCATTCGCGGAACGCCGCGCCGCCCTTGTAGTCGACCAGCAGGAAGGTGATGCGGCTGGGCGGGTTGTTCAGCGCGAGCGAGCACAGCAGCGACTGCAGCAGCTCGCTCTTGCCGGCGCCGGTGGTGCCGGCGACCAGACCGTGCGGTCCGTCCTCACGCAGGTCGATGGAGCAGACCCCGTCGGCGCCGATGCCGAGCTGGGCCCGCAGACCGCGGCTGGATGCCCAGCGCTGGGCGATCGCGTCGGCGTCGTCGAGGTCGGCGAGGTCGCTGCTGAGCTCCGCGATGCGCACCCGGTCGGGCAGCGCCGACTCCCCGGCGAGCACGGCGGCCTCGTCGCGGTAGCCGCCCAGCGCCCGCGCGCAGCGCCAGGCGGCGGCGAGATCGAGCGCGTCGAGGCTGGTGAGGGCGTCGATGCCGCCGCGGTCGGCGTGGCGGATGCTGCTGCCGGGAAGGTCGATCGCCGCATCCGTCGCGGCGGGCACCCGGGCGAGGTCGTCGCCCACCCAGATCAGGTGCAGCCGGCTGTCGTCGGCGATCGCCGCGACGCCCTCCAGCGTGCGGCGGGGGATGCCTGCGGCCGCGTCGATCAGGCAGACGACGTGCTCGACGCCGCCGACCGTGCGGGCCAGCTCTTCGAGCAGCGCCTGCCCGTCGCCCGCTCCGATCGCGACGGATGCCAGGCCGCCGGCCAGGGGAGCCGCGTGCGGCAGCCAGCGCAGCCAGCTCTCCATGCGGGCGCGCTCGTGGCCGAGTACGGCGACGATGCGCACGTCGTTCGGGGAGTGCGTGACGGCGAGGCGGATGAGGGCGGCGCGCAGCCAGCCGTCCAGCTGCTCGCCCTCGCCGACCACCGCGGTCAGCGGTCCGAGGGGGACGGTCACGGGCATGTCGTGCAGCACCGCTCGCTTCGTCGCCTCTGCGGCGGCCTCGGCGCGCAGCGCACGGTCGCCCTGCTCCTTGGCATCCGCCGTCACCAGCGCCGGACGCGGGCCGATGCCCGCGCGCAGGTGCAGGAAGTCGTCGTCATCGGCCTGCCGCACCCAGACCGCGCGGTCGGCGCTGGTCGCCCGGTCACTCACGATGTGCGGGGCCGGGTCGTCGTCGACGGCGTTCTCGCGCTGGGTCTGCGCGGCCTGATCGATCGTCTCGAGGGCCGCGGCGAGGTCGTCGCGCCAGATGGCTGTCTCCTCGGCGAACTCCCGCTTGGCGGCGCGGCGCTGCACGAGGTGGGTGACGACCATCATCATCGGGAAGCCGATCATGAACACCAGCGAGTAGGCGTTGCGCATGGTGAGGAACATCACGCCGCCCATCAGCAGGGGCATGAGGATCATGGGCCAGGGGAAGGGCTGGCGGCGCGGTGCGGACGGCGGCGACGGGAACGCGACCTCGACGGGCGCGACTGAGGTGCCGAATCGCGGCGAGCGCCAGATGCTGCGCTGTGTCGTCGCGTCGGCGGCGCGACCGGGCTGCAGGGCGAGCACGGTGGTGCCGACCGTGATCCGCTCGCCCCACGCCACCGGCTGCGGGCGCACGGCGGGGCGTCCGCCGACCTGGGTGCCGTGCGCGGATCCCTCGTCGCTGATCATCGGCTCGGGGCCGAGGATGAGTCGGGCGTGGGTGCGGGAGACCAGCGGGTCGTCCACGCGCACCGTGGCGTCGGCGCCGCGACCGATGGTCGCGACCTCGCCGTGCAGCGGGATCCGCCGGCCGGCGTCGGCGCCGGTGAGCACCTGAACGATCGCGCGGGGGGCGGATGCCGGAGTGGGCCGGTCGATCCAGTCGGAGCCGACGGATGCCACCTCGATGACGTCTCCGTCACGCAAGGGCGCCTCGGAGAGCGGAGTCTGCGCCGCCCAGGGCACCCCCGCGGTGACCGGGGCCAGCAGCACGGATGAGCCGGCGATGTGGCGACCGAGGCCGGCGGCGAGGTCTGCCACCGATCCGCCGCGATCGGCGGTGACGACGACGTCGACCGGCTCGAGGCCGCTCTCGGATGTCGGCTGCACACTCACTCGCCACATGGGATTCTCCTCTCGCCGGATCGTTCTGCTTCGACGCTAGGACGGCGGTGACCGGGGGCAAAGGGCGCGAGGGGTGGAAACTTCCGGCGCGTGGGGGGCTGCGTGTCTGGGCATCCGAGCATTCCGCCGTCGCCGCCCCTGCTGACCGTCGCCGCCCCTGTCCAATCACGCAAACCACCAGGGGCAGCGACGCTGAACAGGGGCGGGAATCAACTCATCGCTCCACTCCTTCTGCGCTCGGGGCCAGCCGTCAACGATGACCCGACTCACCAGCACCCCGTCACACGTCAACACCCCAGACAACAAAAAGTCCCGAGCCTCGGTACATTCGTAGACGATGTCGCGACTCAGGACATCTGCGGTGACGGTGGGATTTGAACTCACGCACACGAAAGCGGGGCCGACGCCTGGTGGCACCGACCCCGCTCGTGAGAGCGCACTCAGCTCGAGGCGCGCTCCTGGTCGTCGGCCTGCTGGGCGACGATCGCGGCGTTCTCCTGCAGGGCACGCACGACGTTCTGCAGCGCCGGCACGTACTGACCCTGCCAGTCGCTGGTGAAGCGCTGCGCGTCGGGACCGTACCAGGGGGTCTGCTCCAGGCGCTGCGTCAGCTGCGCGGTCAACTGGTTGATCGCGTCGGCGTCGCTATTCATCAGGCGCGACAGGTCGCGGCCGGCCTGAATGTCCATTCCGTAGACGGTGTTGCTCATCTCTTCATTCCTCTCGATGGGTACTGCTGTTGTTCGTCAGTTCTGTTCGGTGCTGGTTGTTCAGTTGTGCGATGCGGGTCAGGCGAGCAAGTCGCCGTCGTCCGCATCGAGATCGGTGGTGTTCTCGCCTGCGCGGGCGCGCAGTCCGCTCAGTGCGGCGGCGCCGACACCGGCGAGACCGAGTGGGGCGGCGAGCATCGCCGCCGCCGGGGCAGCGGATGCTGATCCCGAGCCGTCCGCGGTGCCGACGCTCAGCCCGCCGGCGCCGGCGGATGCCGTGCCGAGCGAGGCGTGGGCGGCGACCGGAGTGGCGAGCACGGCCGGGTCGCCGGATGCCAGGCCACCGGCGGGGGCCGTGCCGGTACCGGCTGACGAGCCGAGGCCACCGGACGAGCCGGGCGATCCGGACGATCCCGTTCCGCCGGAGGCGCCGGCGTCGGAACCGAGGCCGCCCGAGGAGCCAGCCGCGCCGGAACCGAGGCCGCCACCGCTCGAGCCGATGCCGCTGCCCGAGCCAACTCCGCCGCCCGGGCCACCGGAGCCGATGCCACCGGCATCCGATGTGTGCGAAGCGCCGAGCCCACCCGCCGGGGATGACCCGTCGAGGCTGCTCTGCCAGCTGCCGGTGGCACCGCCACCGCCGCTGATCCCGCCCACGCCGCCGGCCGCGGCGCCGAACGACGAACCGCCGCCGGCAGCTGTCGTACCGAGCGGGATCGCCGCCGAGCCGCCGCCGATGGTGGCGCTCACGCCGAAGGTGCCCTCGCTGGTGCGGACGTTGATGTCGATGCTCGCGCCGTTGCCGCCGCCGCTGGCGCCGGTCTGGCCGAGCGCCGACGACGTCTGCCCGACGCCGGCCGGTGCGGCGACCGCGCCGCCCGCTCCGTTCGCCGTGGTGGGCATGCCCGAGGGCGAGATCGCGTATTCGGGCGAGCGCAGCGACGGCGGGTTGGCGCAGGTGGCGGCCGGCATCGTGACCGGCGTGTATGCCGAGGCCGGGATGCTCACCGACGGCGAGTCCTCACTGACCGCCTTCTGGGCTGCCGAGGCGAGCCGCAGCACCTGCGCGAACCGCTCCAGCGCCTGCTGGGTCTTCTCGACCCAGGGGATCACAGTGCCCTCGAGGTACGCGGCGTACGCGGCGGCCCAGCCGGTCCACGACATCGCCTTGAGCGCGGCGACGACGATCTTCAGCGCGATGGCGATCGTGCGCGCCGTCTCGGCGCCTTCCTGCGCCTTCTGCGCCATCTCGTCGAGCTTGCTGACGTCTGCTCCCTGGAATGACATGTCCCCTCCTTTCTGTTCCGGTTCGTTGTTCCGGTTCGTGTCGATGTGGCGAAGCTATGATCTTCGGCGGCGGATCTCCACCTGATCAGGGGTGGAAACTTCCGCCGCGGATCAGCGACTGACCTCGTCCTGAAGGTCGGCGCGGCGACGCAACTCGGCCGCGTTGTCGCGCAGCGAGTCGGCCGCGTTCTGCAGCTCGGGGCGCAGCGATCCGTCCCAGTCGGTCTTGAAGCGCTCCGCGGCCGGCCCCAGCCAGAGCACGGCGTCGAGCAGGGCCGACATGTTGTCGACCGCATCCTTCAGTTCGCCTGCCTGCGAGTCCATCTGCCGCGATGCATTTCGCGAGTACTCGGGGTCGATGCCGTAGAAGCTCGAACGGTCGTACATGTCGCATCCTCCTCTGCCGCCCGGTCGTGGGCTGTGCCGCCCGGTGGGGGCGATGGGCACGACGCTAGGCGAGGATGCGGGCGGTTGACGAGCGCAGAGGGGGTGGAAACTTCCGGTTTGCGGAGGCGGATCTGCGTGGCGGGATCGGTCACTTGCGCGTCGGATCGGTGCGCGCGAGGCGGCTCCGGCGCTGGCGGCTTCGAGCGCCACCGAAAACGGTAAGGCCCACGTTTCGGCGCGAATCGGTTTCGGCAGGGAGTTTCGGCGGGTCATTGCTCGGCGTCTCGTTTTGCCGGCCGTCGAGGTCGATGCGGCTGCCGGAAACGATCGTTTACGGCAGGGGGCAGTCAGCCTGTTTGACGTTGTTGCGCCGGTCTCAGAGCCCGAATGCTCCTCCGCTGATCAGGATGAATACACCGAGCCCGATGAGGACGAGGGGGAACAGGACGTGTTCCCAACGTTCCAAGATCTCGGCGATCGGACGTCGCGTGGCGATGAACTTGGCCACGATGACGAGCACAGCAACGAGCGCGAGGAACACGACGCAGTATGCGACCACCGCCGCGGGTCCGACGTTGAGGAAAACGGGGACGTAGACGCCGATGTTGTCACCGCCGTTAGCGAAGGTGACCCCAGCTACGGCCCAGACAGCAACCTTCTTGCCTTCGATCTTCGCCTCATCGTCGTCATCGTCGTGCCGGCGGCGCCATGCTTGCCAAGCTGCCCATAGTCCTAACGCCAGCGGGATGAGGCCGAAGTATGGAATGACCTCGGGCGGAAGGAAGGCTCCGGCGCCGAGGGAAACGAGTACGGCAGCGCCGAGAATGCCGACGAATCCCAGGTACTGACCCGCCAGGATTCGAGTTGTCGTGCCGCGTTGCCCCGCGCCGCGGGCGAAGAATAGGGACAACACGATGATGTCGTCGATGTTCGTGGCTAGGAACAGACCGATCGCTTGGAGGACAGAGAGAATCATGTGTTCGCTTTCCGGAGATAGAGCAACAAGCCAAGTCCCACGCCGACGCCGAGGATGACGTCGGCAAGGTTGCCGATGAAGAGGTTGCCGTAGGCCAGGAAGTCGGTGACGTGACCGCGACCGAATCCGGGCGGAGCGAGCAAGCGGTCCAGCAGGTTGCCAACCGCGCCTCCCCACAGGAGTCCGATCGCGATCGCCCACCCAGCCGTTCGGGCGCGCGTCGCGGCGATGAGCAGCGCGATGGATGCGGCAGCGGCCAAGACGGTCAGGAGCCAGGTCGCGTCGGCGCCGAGAGACATCACGGTGCCAGGGTTGAACGCGAGCTGCAGCCCGAGCCAGTCTCCGAGGATGGGGACTCGGTCGGCCTCGCTGAGCCGTGCAAGGGCGAGTGCCTTCGTGCCTTGGTCGACCCAGACGGCGACCGCTGCGACACCTACTGCGAGTAGGAACCGCAGCAATCGGCTTCGCGCGGACGCTCGGTCGGGCGAACTCGTCGCGTCCCCACGAGTGGCTCTGCCGAGAGTGATTCCGTCATCGGGCCGGGTCATGCCTTTCTCCGTCGCGCCGCTCGGAGCCCGTTGAGGATAACGACAACCTCTGCGACCTCGTGAACAAGGACGACGGCTGCCAGACCTAGGTATCCGGTAATCGCCAAGGGCAACAGCACCGCGATGATCGCGATGGACAGCACAACGTTCTGATTGATGATGTTGCGGCCACGGCGTGCGTGTTCCAGTGCCTGCGGGATAAGGCGCAGGTCATGTCCAGTGAACGCAACATCGGCCGACTCGATCGCGGCATCCGCGCCCTTCGCTCCCATCGCGATTCCCAAGTCCGCGGAAGCCAGCGCGGGGGCGTCGTTGATGCCGTCCCCGATCATGGCCGTGGGTTGCGACTTCGACAGTGCTGCGACAGCGGCAGCTTTATCCTCGGGGCGTAGCTCGGCGCGCACATCGCTGATCCCGGCCTGTGCGGCCAGAGCTGCGGCGGTACGAGCGTTGTCGCCGGTGAGCATTGTCACCGCGATTCCACGTCGGGTGAGGGTTGCGATGACATCGGGAACTTCAGGGCGCAGCTCATCACGCACTCCTACCGCGCCAACAGGCTGGTCGTTGCGGTGCACGATAACCACAGTCATCCCCTCGGATTCCATTGCCTGCACCTCGCCGTCCAGCGAACCGGCGTCCAGCCAGCGCGGGCTACCCACCGCGATACGGGCACCGTCGAGCGTGCCAGAGATGCCGTGTCCGGCAGTCTCACTGACGGCCTCCGCGGTTCGGGCCTCGGAAACGGCGGTGGTGATCGCAGCAGCCAGGGGGTGCGTACTGTGACCCTCCAAGCTCGCCGCCCACGCGAGCACATCGTCCTCGGTCGTCCCCGCGACGGTGACGACGCGGGCCACGGTGGGCTCATTGCGGGTCAGGGTGCCGGTCTTGTCGACAGCGAGATGGCGGATCCCACCAAACCTCTCGAACGCGGCCCCGGACTTCACCACCACACCAAACTTCGATGCTGCACCGATCGCGGCTACGACGGTGAGCGGAACAGCGATCGCCAGGGCGCACGGGGACGCGGCGACCAGCACGACCAAGGCGCGGGTGATCCACAGCTCAGGATCGCCAGTCAGGAGCGAACCGAGCACACCGACCAGAACCGCGAGGATCATCACTCCGGGAACGAGAGGACGGGCGATCCGGTCAGCCAGTCGCGCCCGGTCGCCCTTCTCAGCTTGCGCCTGCTCGACCAGCTCGACGATCGTCGTCAGCGAGTTGTCGGTGCCAGCAGCGGTCGCCTCGATTTCGAGAACGCCTGTGGTGTTGATCGACCCGGCAGAGACTTCGTTGCCGGGATCGACGTCGACCGGGATCGACTCGCCCGTGATCGCTGAGGTATCCAGGCTGCTCCGCCCAGTCCGCACAATGCCGTCTGTGGCTACCCGTTCACCCGGGCGCACCACGAGCACGTCTCCCACGCGCAGATCCTTCGCCTCCACTTCGGACGTCGCGTCGCCTCTCTTGACGAGTGCGGTTTCGGGTACGAGCTTCAACAACGCCCGCAAGCCCGCGCGTGCACGGTCCATGGCCCTGTCCTCCAGCGCTTCCGCGATGGAGTACAGGAACGCCAACGCCGCGGCTTCCTCGACGTAGCCGAGGATGACTGCACCGGTAGCGCTGATCGTCATCAACAGTCCGATCCCGAGCTTTCGCTTCGCGAACAGCTTGCGCAGCGCACCCGGAACGAAAGTCGACGCACCCAACAACAGAGCCACCCAGAACAGCACCAGGCCCGCGGCCTCTGCGCCGGTCCACTCGCACACCAGGCCGGCGCCGAACACCACGCCGGAGAAAATCGGGATCAGAACGCCCGGGCTCCGGTACCACGGCCGGTCATCGTCATCATCGTCGTCGAGGTCGACATGCTCGACGTGCGAACCCGTGACCGAGCTCACGCCCGCAACTCCCCCGCCACGCATCCTTCGACCCCACAGTCCGGGTCCATGCACGGCACACTCTCATCGACCGCGAGCGTCACGTCAACCAGCGCCGTCAAGGCGCGGGCAAGGTGTGGGTCTGCGACCTCGTAGCGAGTCTGCCGCCCCTCGGGCTCAGCCACCACGATCCCGCACCCGCGCAAACACGTCAGGTGATTCGAGACGTTGGAACGAGACAGCCCCAGCTCCCGAGACAACACCGCCGGGTAGCTCGGTCCGTCAAGAAGGGTCAGCAGGATGCGCGAACGAGTAGGGTCAGCCATCGCCCGCCCGAGCCGGTTCATCACGTCAAGTCGATCTGAAATAGTCAGCATACGATGACTATACATTGTGCGATGTACAGTTTACCGCCGTCTTCATGCATCCTCAAACGGCTTCCACCGGTTCGAGACGCTCGCCTGGGCGGGCATCACTTCCGGCATCGTCGACGCCTGGCCGGCGGCGCCAAAGACGACCCGGGTATCAAGGCTGCCTTTCGGGAATAGACCGGCACCCGTTGAGTTGGATACCCCTAGGGGGTATCTTGTGAGCATGAACGGTTACACCGACAACAAGGCGGATCTGCGTAAGCGATTGAGTCGGGTTGAGGGTCAGGTGCGGGGTATCTCTCGGATGGTCGATGAGGACAAGTACTGCATCGACATCCTGACGCAGGTCGCTGCGGCCACGAAGGCGCTTGAAACTGTGGCGTTGTCGCTTCTCAGCGACCATCTGAGTCATTGCGTCGCCCAGGCAAGCGCTGAGGGTGGCGAGGTTGCCGCGGAGAAGGTCCGCGAAGCAAACGATGCCATCGCTCGCCTGGTCCGTTCATAACCACTCGTCAAACTACTTGGGAGGAACTCACCATGACTGACCGCATCGAACTTGGACTGAAGGACGCGAACGCTGGTTGCGCGTGCTGCGCCGCTCCATCGAACACCGAAGCATCCACTCCTGTCACGACCCCGGTCTCGGAGGATGTCCTGGTCACCGGGATGACGTGCTCACACTGTGTGTCGAGCGTCAGTGAGGAACTGAGCGCCCTGGACGGTGTCGCGTCCGTCACCGTCGACCTGAACACTGGCGGCCCGTCCCGAGTGACGATCCACAGCGCATCCCCTGTCGATCCCGCTGCCGTGAGGGCTGCGGTCGAAGAGGCCGGCTACAGCCTCGCGACCGGTCACGCCTGACCCACTATCCGTCCGCGCCCGGGTCATCCCCGGGCGCATCCGAGCAAGGGTTTCCGATGAGCCAGCACGACGAACACACCCATCACACTGGGCACGAGAATCACGGCGGTGCGCCGACAGCGCAGCATGACCACGCGGCGATGAGCCACGATCACGGCGCTCCTCAAGAACACGCCGGTCACAGCGGTCACGAGGGCCACGCCCGCCACGCCGGCCACGGCGATCACGTGGGCCAGTTCCGGCGATTGTTCTGGATCATGCTGATCCTCGCGGTCCCTGTTGTCGGGTTCTCGATGATGTTCTCGATGCTGCTCGGGTACCCGCTGCCGGAGGCCGCGTGGATCGGGTGGGTATCCCCGGTTCTCGGGACGGTCATGTACGTGTGGGGTGGTGCCCCGTTCCTCACCGGCGCGGTGAGTGAGCTGCGTGCCCGTAAGCCCGGCATGATGCTGCTGATCGCCCTGGCGATCACTGTGGCGTTCCTCGCATCCTGGGGTGCGAGCCTCGGGCTGCTGCATCACGAGCTGGACTTCTGGTGGGAGCTGGCGCTGCTAATCGTGATCATGCTGCTCGGTCACTGGATAGAAATGCGTTCGCTCGCACAGACGACCTCAGCGTTGGATTCCCTGGCTGCGTTGCTGCCCGACGAGGCGGAGAAGATCGAGGGAGATACGACCGTGACGGTCGCCCCGTCTGATCTGCAGGTGGGTGACATCGTGGTGGTGCGCCCGGGTGGGCGGGTGCCCGCGGACGGGAGGATCGTGCAGGGCTCGGCCAGCATGGACGAGTCGATGATCACCGGCGAATCGCGCCCGGTACGTCGCAGCGACGGCGACCAAGTCATCGCCGGCACCGTCGCCACCGATTCCGGGGTCCGGGTCGAGATCACCGCAATCGGTGAAGACACTGCTCTCGCCGGGATCCAGAAACTGGTGACCGAGGCGCAGAACTCATCCTCACGAGCGCAGCGACTCGCAGACAAGGCGGCAGGGTGGCTGTTCTGGTTCGCACTCGGCGCTGCCGCCATCACCGCGATCGTCTGGACGGTCGTCGGCCTGCCCGACGCCGCAGTGATCCGCACGATCACCGTGCTGGTAATCGCCTGCCCGCACGCTCTGGGCCTGGCGATTCCGCTCGTCGTGTCGATCGCGACCGAGAGGGCCGCGCGTGGAGGCGTTCTGATCAAGGATCGTCTCGCGCTGGAGAGCATGCGCACCGTCGATACCGTCCTGTTCGACAAGACCGGCACGCTCACCAAGGGCACTCCCGCTGTGACCGCGATCGACCCCGTCTCCGGAACCGACCCTGATCAGTTGCTGGCGTGGGCGGCGGCCGCGGAAGCAGACTCCGAGCACCCGCTCGCTCGCGCGATCGTGAACGCGGCGAAGGAGAAGACTCTCACGGTCTATTCCTCCTCCGACTTCGAATCTTCCCCGGCGGTTGGGGTGCGTGCACGTGTCGATCGACGCATCGTGCAGGTCGGTGGCCCGTACATGCTCGAGCAGGAGCACGCCTCCGAGCTGCCGGTCGCCGACGAATGGCGCGATGAGGGGGCGATCATCCTCCACGTGCTCGTCGACGGCCAGGTCGCCGGAGCGCTGCGTTTGGCGGATGAGATCCGCTCGGAGTCGCGTCACGCCGTCGACGCCCTCCATGAGCGCGGCGTGCAGGTGGTCATGATCACCGGTGACGCCGACGCGGTTGCCGCCTCGGTCGCGAGCGAACTCAGCATCGACCGCTACTTCGCCGGGGTCCGACCGGAGGACAAGGCCTCGAAGGTGAAAGAGCTTCAGGGCGAAGGCCGCAAGGTCGCGATGGTTGGAGACGGTGTCAACGATGCCCCCGCGCTCGCGCAGGCCGACGTCGGTATCGCCATCGGCGCGGGAACGGATGTCGCGATCGCGTCCGCGGGCGTCATCCTCGCCAGCGACGACCCCCGTTCGGTGCTGTCGGTGATCGAGCTGTCGCGGGCCAGCTACCGGAAGATGAAACAGAACCTCTGGTGGGCCGCCGGCTACAACCTGCTCTCCGTCCCCCTCGCGGCCGGCGTGCTCGCCCCGATCGGGTTCGTGTTGCCCATGTCAGTGGGTGCGCTGCTGATGTCTCTGTCGACCATCGTGGTCGCCCTCAATGCACAGCTGCTGCGCCGACTGGATCTGCGCCCGGACGCGGTGACGGGCACGTAGCCGGGAATCAGAGGCGCATAGTCTGCGGTGTTAGCATCCTGAGCAGAGTGGAGGGTCCCCGCATGCATGTCGCGTTTCGCAGCGCACGCCCGCAGCTGTCGCTGCGCGCGCTGTTGATGCTCGGCGCGGCCACGCTCATGGTCATCGTCGGGCTGCTGGCCATGCACACCTTCACCGCCGAACCAGCCGGGCACGGATCGCCCGGGCTCACCCACTCAACATCCGCAGCCGGCGATGAGCACGCCCCTGACGTGATGGGCACCGCCTGCGATGGGCCCTGTCACGTAAGCACCGGGCCCGACCAGGGCCACAACGACATGCTGACGGCCTGCGTGCTCGCGCTACTCGCCGGCCTCCTGCTGCTGCTTCCTCCGACGCTGATCCACGGTCGCGGCCTGCCCCTTCACCGAGCGATGAGCCTGGTGAGATGGGGTGCGACCGGTGTTTTTCCGCGGGCTCCCTCGCTCACGTTCCTTTCGATAAGTCGCACCTGAGTAGTCGCCGCCGACCCGAGCGGTCGGTTTCGTGGCGCCGCCTGGCGCCGTTATTTGCGAACCCTCATACGACTTATCGAAGGAACAATCATGAACAAGAAGATCGCCCTCGCTGTCAGCACCGGCATTCTGACACTCGCGCTGGCGCTCAGCGGCTGCGCGGACAGCGGCACCGCGCCGTCCAGCGAGACCACCTCCCCGTCGCAGTCGTCGTCGACCTCACAGGCGACTGAGGCGGATGAGATGTTCGTCACGATGATGATCCCGCATCACCAGCAGGCCATCGAGATGGCCGACATCCTGCTCGCCAAGGACGGGGCAGACCCACGCGTGGTCGAGCTCGCCGAACAGATCAAAGCAGCGCAGGGTCCCGAAATCGACAAGATGCTCGGATGGCTCGAAGACTGGGGCGTGGACTACGACCCTGACTCCATGGGCGGCATGGACCATGGGTCAATGGGCGGTGACGACAGCATGATGTCCGAAGAAGACATGACCCTGCTGGAGAACGCAGACGCCGCCGAGGCCAGCCGTCTGTTCCTCGAACAGATGATCGTGCACCACGAAGGTGCCGTCGACATGGCGCAAACTGCCCTTGACGACGCGCAGAGCCCGGACGTCCTCGACCTCGCCCAGCAAGTGATCGACGATCAGACCGCAGAGATCGCCACAATGCAGGAACTCCTGGAACAGCTCTAGG
>NZ_JBBDGM010000011.1:0-115594 GCF_037204185.1 Microbacterium bandirmense
AGCCTGACACGACAATGTGATACTGAGCCGCCCCCTTCATTCGGTCCGGACGTTCTGTGAGTCGTCGGTTTCCATTTGATGGGTGCACTGCCGAGCGTACTCGGCTGGGGGTAGGTAGCCGAGCGAGGAGTGCCGGCGGTGGTGGTTGTACTCGTCCTTCCAGTCGCCGATGATGACCTGTGCGTGCAGCAGCGAGTAGAAGCTGTTGATGTTGAGGCACTCGTCGCGGATCCGGCTGTTGAACGACTCGACGTACCCGTTGCGCCACGGCGAGCCCGGAGGGATGTAGGACAGGCCGGTGCGGGTGCCGGCCCAGTCGGCCATCGCCTCGCTGATGAACTCCGGCCCGTTGTCCGACCTGAGCACCGCCGGGGCGCCCCGGGCGGCGACGAGGTCCTCGAGGTGGGCGGTGAGTCGGTCGGCGGTAATCGAGCGCTCCACGAGGCCGCCGACGCACTCCCGGGTGTGTTCGTCGAAGATCGAGCAGATCTTGATCGGTCGGCCGTGCTCGTCGGCGTCGAACTGGAAGTCCACCGCCCACACCACGTTCGGCGCGTCCGCCGTCGGCGCGTCGACGGTCGAGGACCCGACGCGCTTGCGTCGACGCAGCTGCGGGACCCGGAGCCCTTCGTCACGCCACAGGCGTTGGATCTTCTTGTGGTTCACCACCCACCCCTCGGCGCGGGCGTCGTGATACGCTCGCCGATACCCGTAGCGGGGGTGGTCCTTCGCCCAGGCGCGCAGCCACTCCCTGAGCGCCCGATCCGGGTCCGCGACCGTGTCGCCCTTGAGCGGTCGCCGGTACGCGGAGCGGCTCAGCCCGACCAGACGGCACGCCATCCGTTCGCTCACCCGCAGCTTGCGCTTGAGGTGATCGACGGCGGCGCGGCGCCTGTCCGGGCTTAGAAGTTTCCCTCAGCCAGCTCCTTGAGCGTGGCCTTCTCCAGCTCCTTCAGCCGCTTTGCGTCGTCGGCCTTGAGGCCGCCGTACTGGTTCCGCCACCGGTAGTACGTCTGCTCGGACACCCCGAGCTCCCGGCACACCGCCGCGACGTCCTGACCGTCGGCGAGCATCCTGTCGGCCTGCCCGAGCTTACGGACGACCTGCTCCGGGGTGTGACGCTTCCTGCTGTTCGTCATGATCTGACCAGTCTCCCTGCCCGCGACCGCGGGCAACAGGACGACTCTCATAACGACTGGACCTACGAAACGGGGTCAGCCCACAGCGTTCCCGCGAACCGGCGTCGGTATGGCCTAATCGGTATGGCAATTCTGATGACTATCGCACGGGAGCCGCTGCGGTGCTCAATTCCCCAGTCTTGGTGCGTTGTTCGAATGGATGCCACCCCAGGCTCGTCGGAGAGCTGGAAGCAGACGGGTGCCCGTGAATCCCGCTTCTTGTACGCCGTGCGCGACCAATAGCAGCGCGATACCGCTTGGGTCTCCGATTACGCCGAACTCATCGAGGATCTCGCTATGTGAGACCGGCAGAGGAGAGAGGTTCATCTCAATCGCAACGACTGCGGCGATTCTCGTCCGGTCGCGTGGCGTCTGCGCGTGCTTCAGTTTCGGGTGACCCTCGAAGCGTCTAACGATGGTGTCGATGCGCTGTTGGGGCAGCGCGTCGCGTCCTATATCGGCTAGTACGGCGCGGACCTCACTTTCCGGCGTCCGGGCTTCATGGCCGCTCCATGCATCTCTGCCAGCAACGTCTCGGCCAACTGTCTCTGCGACGGATGCCAGTGCCGCGAGCGCGGTGACCAGTTCGGACAGCAGGGCCTGGAGCAGCTCAGCGTCGGACGGCTCGTCTCCGGTCGTCGATGCCTCGCATCTCCATGCCATCGCTTGGACAGACCGACTGAAGCCAGCATGCTGCTTAAGGTGTCGCTGCCCGTCGAGGAGTGCGCTGAAGTCTCGAAGAATAGCCTTCTGTGCGCGGTCGGCACGAGCGGTCAAGAAGAGACGGTCGTGGCGAAATTCTTCTTCGTACCAAGTCCAGACCGCCGTGACGGCATCATCGAACGCGACACTCGGTGCGTCGATTTGTGTCGTCGGGAACGCAGGGCTCCCTGAGCCGACCGCGATTTGTTTTGTGCGGTTCAGTTCGTCGACTAGGTCGAGCACGCGACTGAGCGTCATGCCGATCGACTTCCGGTCGGGCGCATTCGGGGCCGAATCGGATCCGCGATGGGGCCAAGATAGTTAAAGCCGATGTGGAATGTCGGAACTGCTTCGCCCTTCGTACGGTACGCATCAGGCGAGAATCGCAGCGGCACGAAATCTACTTCGGCCTTGAGCTGGTCCACCCAGACTCTCCCCTTGCGACCGTCGGTCGACGCCCACGCGACGCGGCCCGTGAACTTCCTGGGACGGCCTTCGCTGTCGCTCGCGAGGTAGGCGAGGTAGACACGTCGGCTCACGTCAAGGCCGAGCGATCCGAGCTCACGGAACTCGGATTGGGATGCCGCCATGGAGCCGACGTGAAAGAGGGCGAGCCCGTGCAGAAATGCAATGCGGTAGTGGTCGAAGCTCGCGGCGCCGCGCAGGGTGTCAAGGAGCGCAAGGCATTCTTGCCAGTCGCTCTCGGTGAAGGCGACGGTGTTCCGCTCTCCTCTCAGCAGTCGTTCACCGGTCCGATCTCGCCAGTAGAGGTCGAGTATGAGGCGCGCACACTTCCAGTCCTCACGGATAGAAGCCGGCGCCTCGAGAAGGACCTGTAGAGCGATCTTGACGCTCGCGGGGTCGTTCGTGGTTCCCAGCGCCCGCAGCGCTAGGAGGTAATAGGCCGCAGGGTCCTCCATCTGCATCAGCTCCTGGAGGAAGCTCGTCTCTAACTCCTTGTCACCGAGGAGCCCGGAGATCTCTGCTTGCCGGGAGCGATACTTCGCAAGCTGGCCGGCCGACAAGTCTTCGGGGTCGATCGAGTCGAGTGACGCCTTCGCGTCAGCGAGCAGTCCAACTCGCGCCGTGGTGGTTAGGCCACCCGAGGACACGGCATCCTTCGTGGCCCAAGCGAGTACGTCGACCGGGTAGATGTTCTCAGGATCGGCCGCGCGTGCGCGCATGACAGCGTCGAGTAGACGCTCCAGTAGCGGCGTGAGCGCTTCGCTTGAGTGCGGGCCGTCGCCGATGCCGAGTTCGTATGCTTGCGAGCCGAGGGCTGCCGCGAGTTCCACATACAGGTTCAACCGTGCGCGAGGTGAGCTGTCGCCCTCCTGGAGGGTTCTCTGTAGGAGGTCTTCCGACCCGCGAAGCCGAGCGATGCGTTCCGGTCGCGTCATCTCATCCGACCGCTGGGCACGCTTGACGAACTCTCGTGTGAGGTTGACCTCCTGGAGGACAAGTCTTGGATGGAGAACGCCGCTGCCTTCTCGCTGTTCGGCGAACGCATCGGCGATGTCGCCGTACCACCGCGCGTAGCGCCCCTTCTCAGCACTCTGCGGACCAATCTGGTCCATCAAATCCACGATGAACTGGACCTCATCACCCCCGGTTCTTCCGCTGAACTGGGGCCGAACGTAGTGAACGAAGGATGTGACGACATCAACCTCGGTGAGGTCCGTCAGACTTTCACGAGCGAGCAGCTCAGCCTCTAGGCGAGTACGGACGCCGAGAAACTGATTCCCGTTGGCATCTTCGGTCCACCTGAAGATGTCGAAGTGACGGATGAAATCAACAATCGCTATTGAACCTTGACGTCCGACCACGCGAAGGGCGAGCTCGAGCGGGACGTTGAGTCCACGCCTGCCGGCGGTCAGAAGCATCGCGCTGAGTTGCTCGGTGGTACTGCGTTCTGAAAACGAGAGGTCTGCTAGCTCTTCAATAGCATGGTCCGATGGCGTGAGGGACTCGACGTGGAAACCCGCAGCAGCGAGAGCGGCCGCGACGGCTGTCATACGCGCTTCGGGCTCCTGCTGCTTTCGTTCCCGGGCTAGTGACTCCATGCCGGATTCGGCGGCGCGCATCTCCAGCGCGAGCCCTCGTCGCAGACCGGACTCCGTTTCCGGGATTGCCCGATAGAGCATCGCGAGAATCGACGTGTCGGATGCTGCGCTAAGACCGGGAAGGTCGAGTCCGTAGGACTCCAGCCACGGCCTGTAGGCCGCTGCTTCTTGTGCGTCGAGGTGGATCGGAGCCAAGACCGTGCGATCCTTGTCGGCTATCGAGCTGAGGTAGGTGCTCCCCACAATGAGCACCCGTTGACCTCTCGCTCGGAGCTGTCGGTGCAATGCGAAATAGTCGTCCGGGTCGACCATCCCGTCCCAGACGAGGACCGTCCTTAAGCCGGCCACTTCTTCTGCCCAGATGCTGTATGCCTCGACTTCGGATGCGATCGGGCGATCACGGCGTCGGGCCTGATGAAGCACGGCCGCCTTCCCGGACCTGGCAAGCTCCTGGGCAAGCCAGACGAGGGCGAGGCTCTTTCCCGTCGCGGTTTGGCCCTGCAGGATGATTGGGGCAGCCTCTTCGGGATCGTTGAGCGCTGCGTGGACGACCTTCCACAGGCTTGATTCGTAGGTTCTTGAAAGCTTCATACCACTTGCGATGGCCCGCCACGGAGGCGCCCCTTCGGGTGACCCGAGGAATGTCCGAAAACGCTGGTACGTGAGTGCCTCGGAGGCATGCGCGTAAGGCTCGAGCAGCTCCAGGTCGACTGGCCGGGCGGTTCCCACGATTCGGTTCCACGCGGCAACCTCGATGGGAACGAAACCGGCTCCGGCAGGGATGAAGCGCGACGCGGTAGCCCCCGGACTCGCGGAGTCCCTGAGCAGCCCGTCCTGGGTAGCTGCTTCGAGGAACTCGCCGAGAGACTCGGTGTGCGCTGTGAGCACACCCTTGCGAGCCGCAGCGTCGATCAGCGGATCCGCAGCCGTCGCCTCGTCGACCGAGAATAGGTGTACCTGGCCGGCGCCCAAACGGCTCGCGAAGTTATAGAGGTCTCGCGCTGATAGCCAATCCTGGGTCGACCATTCGTCGACGAGTACCACACCCTTCGGAGTGATGAGACTCGTCGCGAGAGACGAAAGAGCGTCGGAAGCCGTGCGCTGTGCATCGATCCAGTCGATCTCATCAGTCGGTGGCTGTTCGTCTGCGGGGAGCCCGAGACCACCAAACAGATATCGAACCTGGAGTTCGGTCGTTGATCGTGAGCCTCGGCTGTCCTGGGAAGCGGTCGGGACGACCCGCCGCCAGTCGGCTTCCAACCACATGCTGAGTGAACTGTCGATGCGGGATGTCAGCACCGTATTCCAGGGGACAGCCGCCACGGCATCGAATGTCTCCGGGCGGCCCGCATCGTTCGTCGAGTGCTCGTATGTTTCGAGGTCCGTCGCGAGAAGAGTCGCGACTCCGGTCGCTGTATCAGGCGTGAACTCTTCCGGGAAGTGTCCGGTCGCGCTGGAGGGAAGGTCCGCAAGAGTTGTACGGATGAGTCCCTGTCCGAGTAGGAGGAACCGCGGACCCGCATTCAGGCGCGCCAAAAGGTCTCTATCGCTCACTGCTCGGCTCCGTTCTGTTCCTGGTCTGACCCTACGGGACTCCGGACCTGGGCCCGTGATGGCGCGGCACGCGTTATGGGCGACCCGTCCGAAGCCAGGCATCGCGCGCTTCAGCGGCGACCGTGACTAGTAACCGCCAGCCCTCCTGGCGGAGCACGCGCTGGAAGTTCGAGTCCCGCGCGACGTCGAGAATTCGGCCACCCAGGTTGGCGGCGACGCTGTCGCGGGACTGCTGGGCGGAGTTGAAGAGTGCCATGACGGTTTCCTTTCGCGGCATTGGACTAGAAGATCCAGCGGCGAGAATGAAGCCCCGCCTGGTCGCCCCGGTCTCGCGGCCCAGCTCGCGAAGGAAGCAAAGTCCCTCAGGATATCACTATTCGTACGCGACAGTTGGTTCGCGATTCGCCCGCACTTCGCTCCGCTGAGGCGAAGTGCCTACCGCTGTTGCATAGTGCCCCTCATCTCCTGGCATGGCGTGGACATTATGCGCTGAGGTCCAGCAGAAACCGGGTGGACATTTCGCGTCCGACTGTTGAGTCACCGCGTCGACCGCGCGGACATCTCCAAGCGGTTCCTACAGGTCGCGACTTCAACTGACCGGCAACATATGCCGTTCATCCACGACGATTTACTGTGATTGAGCCTGTTCTCAGGCGACTATTCACGGTAAGTTGATTGCCGGAGGTCCCCGATGATCAACCAGGTGACAGTCGACCGCATCGAATCACTGCGGCAGACCTACCGTGCGCTTGCGTCGGATCATCCAGGGGCGCTGGCGCAGATCGCGCTGAGTGAGATCCCCGAGGCCGTGCATCAGTCCAACGCGATCGAGAACTCTACGCTGACCCTCGAGGAGACCGAACAGATCCTCGCCGGCAGACTGCCCGCCGCATCGCACGAGCTGCGCGAGGTGTTCGAAGCGAGCAACCTGGCGCGCGTGACGGAGGATTTGCTGACCACGGCGTCCAACGAGCCCAGCAGCCCGCTGACCATCGGTCAGATTCTTCGTTGGCATGGTGCACTGCTCACGGGCATCCGCGACGACGCCGCCGGGCGATTCCGACAAGGCGACGAGTGGGTGCGAGTGGGTAGCCATCTCGGCGCGAATCCGATGTTCGTCCGCGGAATGGTCGAGCGCGCCCTGGAACGGTACGTCACCGGCCCTCCGGCGAATACCATTGAGCGGATCGCGTGGTTCCACTGCGAGTTCGAGGTGATCCATCCGTTCGTCGACGGCAACGGGCGCATTGGTCGCGTGCTGATGAATCACCAGCTGCTGCGGGCAGGTCTGCCCCCGGTCATCGTCCGCGCACGCAGTCGGCATGCCGAGTACTATCCCGCGCTGGACTCGTACTCGCGCACTGACAGGCACGATGACATGACCCGACTGCTCGCGCTGCTGGTGCTCGAGGCGCTGCACAAGCGCATCACCCTGCTCACGAGCCCCCAGATCATCCCGCTATCCGACTGGGCACGGACCGTGGGAATGCGCGGCAACGTTGCGGCGAACCGCGCGAAGCGCCAGACGCTCCCTGCCTTCCGGGTGCGGGATCGCTGGATGATCGCCTCCGATCATCGCGACGAGCTGAACCCCTGACCCAGCGCCGATAGGGAGTGGGTTGGCGACGCTCACGGGCGAACCCACCGGCTACCCCGGCAGCTCCAGGTCGGTGACCCAGTCTCCCCAGAACGACTTCCACACGTCAGCGGCCGCGATCGACGGCAGCCTCTCGTGGGTGATCACGAGCTTCACACCGCTCTTCGCCTCGTCGATCGAGACCGCAAGCACGCCTGAGGCCTCGCCACTCGCATCATCGACGAGGTCGAACCGCAGCTGCTTCGCCGTCGGCGACGAGCGAAGGGTCGAACGCAATCCCGGCAGCAGCTCGGCACGCGCGCCGTCGTCGAGCATGAGGTCGCGCGTCGCGGCGACAGTGCCGGGGAGCGTGCGGCTGCGACTCACGGTGAAGCTGCCGTCGGGCATCTGACCGGGAAGGCGGATGCCGGTGATCCGCTCGTACCCGACGGTGACGCCCTGCGCCCACCATGGGTGCACGTCGTGCGCTTCGCGCAGCCAGGTCGCGATCGCGGTGTGCCCGGCGTCCCGACCAGGACCGTCGTCGATGAGCGCGACCCACTCGTCCCAGCTGCGGCCGGTCTTCGCCGTGACGACCTCGTCACTGGAATCTGGTTCGGCGACCCACCCTCGGACGGTGGGCGCTGTGGCGGTGCCGTGCGCAATGCGCGCGGTGGGCGGCGCTGTAGCGCTCGCCGGTCTTGGTCATGCGTGCGCGGATGCGCCGCTTGAAGGATTCTTGCGTGGTCATCGGAACTCCGTGTCTTCCGGCGCCGACCGACAGCTCGCGCCCGTCCGCCGCGCCGGTGGCACGTCGTCCGTGATCGCGTCGAGCACTCGAGGTCCCCTTTGCCTCCTCGCCAGAGGCGAAGCCGGTAGCGCGAGTACCGACGCGGAGGTCCGGCGCAACGCGGCGCCGCTCCCAGCATAGGAGCGGCGGTTCGCCTGTTCAAGGGCTCCGGCAGCCGCGAAGCCGCGGTTCGCAGAGCTCGGCATCAGCACCTACAGTGATGGTCTCGGCATGATCCGCAGAGAAGCCGGCCACGAGCTGAGGAGGCCTGACCCGTGTCACCCATTCCTGTTCACGACTCGCCAGACCGGCCGACGTTCGACGTGTCGGCGTGGGATGGCGACGATCCGGTCACAGCGGGCGCGCTCGCCCCGCTCGCCTCCGGCTCGACCGTCATCGGCATCGGAGAATCCGCGCACTTCGTCGCGGAGTTCAACGACGCACGCGTGCGCATCGTCGAGAGGCTCGCCACCGCACACGACGTCACCGCTGTTGCCCTCGAGATCGGGCACGATGAGGCGCCGGCCATCCAGGAGTGGCTGTGCGGTGCTCGAGAAGAGCTGCTGAAGGAGCTCGTGGGCCCTCTCACCTACGCGCTCTACGGATCCTTCCTGACCGAGCTGCGACGACGCCTGCCGGTGGATCACGGTCTGCGGGTACTCGGCGTCGACCTGCCCAACGCCCTGACCATCGAACCCAGCCTGGCGCCACTCGCGGCGATCATCGCGCAGATCGATCCCGACGCGACAGAGCTCGCCGAGCAGGCGCGCAAGCTCGCACAGAACGTCACAGGCGGCTCGGCCGCCGCGAGCGCCACGGCCTGGATGGGACTCGACCGGGCGACTCAGGATGCGCTCACCGTGGCCGTCGCGCGGCTTCAGGGCCGCGTCGACGCGATCGGCGGCGCGCGTGCGGAATCGTCGGATGCTGACGCATGGCGGACGGCCCGACAGCTCGCTACCACGGCGGCGACGACCGATCTGATGCTGCGTGCCATGGCCGACCTGTTCTCGGGCGGCGGTCGTATCGACGACACCACTCTGCGCGAGCGCTTCGTGGCCTCGCGCCTCCTCGAAGCCGTCGAGGGACTCCAGCCCGGTGAGCGGATCGCCTACGTGGCGCACAACAATCACATCCAGAAGGCGCCGGTGCTCTTCGGCGGCGTGCTGACCGCGTATCCCGCCGGGTCGTTCCTCGCGACGGCGCTCGGGGGACGATACACCGCCATCGCCGTCACCCACCGTGACGACACCGTGCCCGAGATGGTCTACCCGGCAACGACGGATGTCGGCTTCCGGGTCGAGCGCGTCGACGCGGCTCCGATAGACGCCGACGGCTTCGAGGGCGCCGTCCGAGGGGATGCGCAACGGCTTCCCGTGACGGTCGTGCGTCCAGCATCCGCCACGAGCGCCGCCGGTGCGTCCAGCGCGAGTGCCGACGACACTCTCACGACGATGCGCTCGCAGAGCGCGACGACGGAGCTGTCGATCAGCGCGTTCGACGCCGCACTCGTCTTCGCCACGGCATCGACCGACCCGATCCTCGGCGATCTCAACCTGCTCGGGTGAGCCCTGTCCATCCAGACCTGACCGCGGCGACCTGAAACGGGGTGCCGCGAGCGTCTCAGGCGAACCGCACCGTCTGCTGCAGGCGGGTGCGCACGTCGAACAGCTCGTTGCCGCCGATCACCCTGGTGCCGCGGATGCCCGTGCGCAGCACCGTGGGCAGCACACTGCGGCGCATGACGGCGACCAGCATGCTGCGCTCGCTCCGCAACGGCACGACGGGCTCGGCGAGATCGTCGTCGGGGAAGACGAGCAGTGCCGCACTGAACCGCACGCGTGCGGTGCGCGAGAGAAGTCGGATGCGACCGATCACGTCGCTCACGGGAGCATCCGCCCCCAGGATCTCGCCGCTGCGGAACCGCACGTCGGCACCGGTGTCGGCCGACATCACTCCGAACAGCCCCGACGGGCCGAGCACCACGTGGTCGATCTTGCCGACGGCATCCGATTCGCGCGTCGCGGCCGCGACGTCGTGCCACACGGTGAAGCCCATCCCCAGTTCGGCGAGGATGCGCGAGGTCGCCTCCTCAGCGAGGGCGTGCGCCAGCAGGGCCCGCAGTTCGACCGGCACGGTGCGCACGAACGCCGGGTCATACGGATGCGGCACGACGGCATCCGCCCATGCCCGCACCTGCTCGACGTAGCTGCGCCGCAGCGCGCCACCCGCCTCGCCGTGGAACTGCGCGCGGGGGCGCGTGTCGGCGCGCTGCGGTGCGCTCCAGCCACTCCACTCGGACGCCCCGGCGAAGCCGTGCCCGCGATCGTACGCCTCGCGACCCCGCGGCGTTCCGACCAGCTCCCACGCGCGCTGCACCCGGATGAACACCGCCGCATCGCCCCCGGTGTCGGGGTGGGTGCGACGCAGCTGCAGTCGGAACGCGCGGCGAAGCTCGTCGTCGGATGCATCGGGCGCGACGCCCAGGATCTCGTACGCCGACGCCGAAAGAGGGCTGTCGAACATGCGTCAGCTCTCGGCCGGCGCCATCGGCAGATGCGGCCCGTGATTCCAGGCGAGGATCGCGGGCTGCTCGCGCGCGAAACCCAGCACCGAGACCGATCCGGCATCGAGCAGCAGCGAGGCGCCGAACCGGGGCGCCTGACGCAGGAACACCGCGGCGAGGATGCGCAGGTAATGACCGTGCGCGACCAGCGCGACATCGCCGGTCGCCATCGCCGGCAGCACCCTGGTCAGCACGCGCGAAGCGCGCGCCGCGACCTCTTCGACCGTCTCACCTGGCGTCTCGCCACGCACCACCCCGTGCATGAACACCGACCAGTTGTAGCCCAGCTCGGCGCGGATGTCCTTCGTCGTGCGACCCTCGTACCCGCCGTAGTCCCACTCCACGAGTCGTGCGTCGATCTCAGCATCCAACCCCGCCAGCTCTGCCGTGCGCGCTGCGCGCTGCAGGGGCGAGCTGAGCACCAGCCCGAAGTCGTAGTCGCGCACCAGCTCGCCGGCCGCGCGAGCGAGCTCTTCACCGTGGGTGGTGAGCGGGATGTCGGTCAAGCCGGTGTGCCGCCCGGTGCGCGACCATTCCGTCTCGCCGTGTCGCAGCAGCACGAGCTTGCCCTGCGGTGCGTCGGGCGCGGGCTGATCGGGCAGCGGATCGAGGTCATTCACACCGCCACGGTACCCGCGGGAATACGGCGGCGGGCCGAATGGTTGTACATTCAACCAACGCATCGACTCCGGAGGAACCCATGACCACCCAGCCCGCTCCCGCATCCGCGCCCGATCGCGTCCTCAGTGCGCAGACCGGCATGGATGCCGTGACGCTGCGCGTCGGCGACCTCGAACTGATGACCTCCTACTACGCGAACGCCCTCGCGCTCGAGCCGCTCGAGGAGCGCACGCGCGCCGCCGAGGTGCACCGGGTGCTCGGCCGCGGCCGCACCCCGATGGTGCGCCTGATCGGCACGCCGGGCCTGCCCGCCGTCGACCCCCGACAGGCCGGACTCTTCCACACGGCATTCCTGTTCGACGACGCCGCCACGCTCGCCGCGACCGTGCTGCGAGCCGCACAGGACCCGCGCGGACAGTTCACCGGCTCGAGCGACCACCTGGTCAGCGAGGCGTTCTACTTCACCGACCCCGAGGGCAACGGCATCGAGCTCTACGTCGACCGCGAGCGGTCGCAGTGGCAGTACGAGCACGGCGCCCTGCAGATGGCCACCCTGCACCTCGACCCCAACGCCTACCTGCGGAACCACCTCGACGAGAACGTGCTCGCCACCGTCGCGCAGAACGCCGGCAAGGTCGGCCACGTGCACCTGCAGGTCGGCGACATCCCGACCGCCCGTGCCTTCTACGTCGACGCGCTCGGCTTCGAGACCACGGTCGACACCTACCCGAGCGCGCTGTTCGCGTCGGCCGGCGGCTACCACCACCACGTCGCCATGAACACCTGGAACAGCGCCGGCGCAGGGCCCCGTGCCGCGAGCCTCGGCCTCGGCGACGTCGCCATCACCGTGCCCGCCCGCGATGACCTCGATGCGCTCGCCGCACGACTCACGCGCCGCAAGCTGCAGTTCGCCGACGACGGCCGCTCGATCTCGCTCGACGACCCGTGGGGCACCCGCGTCACCGTCGCGGTGCCCGGCGCCGACGTCGACGAGATCCTGGCCCGCTGAGGTTCGCGAGGGTTCGCGTCAGGTCATCCGGCTCGCGAGCATCCGCTGCTCGGGATCGAGGCGCGCCAGCAGCGCGGCGGTGATGTCGTGCAGCTGGCGCCGCTGCTCGGCATCCAAGGCGTCGAAGACGAACGAGCGCACCGTGCGGACATGCTCCGGGGTGGCGCGGATGACCTTGCGGTGACCGTCGGCGGTCAGCTGCACTGTGGTGGCCCTGGCGTCGTCGGGCGTGCGGGTGCGCCGCACGAACCCGCGCTTCTCAAGCCGGCTGATCGCGTGCGACAGTCGCGAGAGCGTGGCGTTCACCCCGGTCGCGAGATCGGTCATGCGCATGCGCCGGCCCTCGGCGAGGGCGAGCATCGAGAGGGTCGCATAGTCGAAGTGCGTGAGTTCCTCATCGCGCAGCAATTGCGCGTCGATCTGATGCGGCAGCAGCTCGAGCACTGCCGTCAGCGGCGCCCACGTGCGGCGCTCATCATCGGTGAAACCCCGGGGAGTCTGTGATGCGACCATGGCCCGATCGTAGCGGGAATAGTTGACAGTTCAATGATGTTGGGACGAGTAAGAGGTTGAATCTTCAAACTTAATTCCCCAACCTAGGAGCACGATATGACCACCATCACCATCTTCGGCAACGGCACCATGGGCCAGGCCATCGGCGGCATCCTCGCCCGCGGCGGCGCCTCGATCCAGTACATCGGCAGCGCAGACAAGACGGCACGCCTCGAGGGCGACATCGTCGTGCTCGCCGTGCCCTACGCGGCCCTGGCGCAGATCGCCGCCGACTACGCTGACCAGCTCGCCGGCAAGACCGTCGTCGACATCACCAACCCGCTCGACTTCGCCACCTTCGACGCCCTCGTGGTGCCGTCCGACAGCTCGGCCGCCGCCGAGTTGCAGGCCCTGCTGCCCGAGGCGCGCGTGCTGAAGGCGTTCAACACCACCTTCGCCGCGACCCTCGTCTCGGGAGCCGTCGGCGCTCAGCGCACCACGGTGCTCATCGCCGGTGACGACACCGACGCCAAGCAGGCGCTCGCCGCCGCCATCCAGGCGGGAGGCGTGGATGCTCTCGACGCCGGCGCCCTGACGCGCGCCCGTGAGCTGGAGGCCATCGGATTCCTGCAGCTCACACTGGCCGTGTCCGAGAAGGTCGGCTGGAACGCCGGCTTCGCGGTCGCGCGCTGAGATCGGATGCCGCCCGTCAGCCCCCGATGTAGCTCATCTCGATCCGCGGACGGGCGGCACGCAGCGCCGGCGTGAGGGCCGCGCGCTCCTCGGAGTAGCGGTCATCGCGTGCTCCCCAGATCGACGCCATCGCGGTCGCGAGCTCGACATCGTCGGCGCCGCCGCGCAGCAGTGCCCGCAGGTCATGGCCCTCGGTCGCGAACAGGCAGGTGTACAGCCGCCCCTCGGTCGAGATGCGCGCCCGGTTGCAGGTGCCGCAGAACGCGTTGGTCACTGACGAGATCACGCCGATCTCACCGCTGCCGTCGCGGTAGCGCCAGCGCTTCGCCGTCTCGCCGACCGCGCTGGGGGCGGCGGGCTCCAGTGGGAAGAGCGTGTCGACGCGCTGGATGATCTCAGCCGACGGCACGACCTCGTGCATCGACCAGCCGTTCGAGGTTCCGACATCCATGTACTCGATGAAGCGCAGTGTGTAGTGCGTGCCCTTGAAGTGGGCCGCCATCGCCTCGACCTCGTGGTCGTTCAGCCCGCGCTTGACGACCATGTTCAGCTTGATGGGCCCGAGCCCGACGGCGGCGGCGGTGCTGATGCCGTCGAGCACCCGCGCCACCGGGAAGCGCACATCGTTCATCCGCTGGAACAGTTCGTCGTCCAGGGTGTCGACCGACACGGTGAGGCGGCCGAGCCCGGCATCCTTCAGCGCCTGCGCCTTCACCGCCAGCGCGGACCCGTTCGTCGTCAGGGCGAGGTCGAGGCGGTTGCCCTCAGGGGTGCGCAGTGCAGCCAGCCGCGCGATGAGGTCCTCGATCCCGCGACGCAGCAGCGGCTCGCCCCCGGTCAGGCGCAGCTTGCGCACACCGTGCGCGGCGGCGACTCTGGCGATCCGCTCGATCTCCTCGAAGCTGAGCAGTTCCTCGCGGTCGAGGAACGCGTAGTCACGACCGAAGATCTCCTTCGGCATGCAGTAGACGCAGCGGAAGTTGCAGCGGTCGGTCACCGAGATGCGCAGATCGCGCATCGGACGATCGAGTCGGTCGGTCAGCGCACCGGTCGATGGCAGACGTCGGGCTCCGGATGCCGGAAGGCCGGCCTTCGAAGCGGAACTGAGCGACATCGTGCACCTCTCTTGCGTGGCCACCGTAGCACTCGGCGCCACCAGCGTGGCGAGTACCGTATCGTGAGAAATGCCCCGGAACACCTGTAAGGGAGCTCTCCCATGGAATCCATCGGCAAGACCGCGCCATCCGGCGTGAGCGACACCGCGGGGCGCCCGTCGCCCGCGGAGTACCTGGCCCGCGCCGTCGACCTCGCCACTCGCAACGTGCAGAACGACGGCGGCCCGTTCGGCGCCATCGTCGTGTCGGCCGACGGCCGCATCTTCGAGGGCGTCAACCGCGTCACCGCCGGCCTCGACCCCACCGCCCACGCCGAGGTGACGGCCATCCGCAGCGCCTGCCAGGGGCTCGGCACGTTCGACCTGACGGGCGCCGTGCTCTACACGAGCTGCGAGCCGTGCCCGATGTGCCTGGCCGCCGCGCTGTGGGCGCGCATCGCTCGTGTGCACTACGCGGCCGACCGGGACGACGCGGCGGATGCCGGATTCGACGACGCCCTGTTCTACCGCTATTTCGAGGGCGACCCCGAAGACCAGGCCATCATGCCCGTCACCCAGGAGACGCTGGAGCCCGCACAGCGGATCTCCCCGTTCACCGAGTGGAGCCGCACCGCCGGCCGCATCGACTACTGACGCGCATCGACTATTGACCCGCATCGACTACTGACGACGATCGCTCGCGACCGGTGCAGCCTCATCGATCAGCTGCAGCATCCGCGCCGCCACGCTCACTGCGATCACGGCCGGCTGCTTGCCGGAGACCTCCGGAATGCCGATCGGCGTCGTGACGCGCGCCAGGTCGGCATCCGACTGCCCGAGCTCGCCGAGCTTCTTCCGAAAGCGCGTCCATTTCGACGCCGAGCCGATCAGCCCGATCGAGCCGACGCCCGCAGTGCGCAGCGCCTGATCGATCACGGCGAGATCCTCGACGTGATCGTGGGTCATGACCACCACATGCGCGCCGCTGGGGAGATCTGCCAGAGCAGCTTCCGGCACGGGCGCGTGACGCACCTGCACGCGCGCGACCGCGTCACCGAGCACCCCGCTGGAGCCCGGGGCGCCGATCCGCTCGGGCGCGAGCATCTCGGTTCGTGAGTCGACGAGCCACAGCTCGATCTCGTGCCGGGACAGGATGCGGGCCAGTTCCAGGCCGACATGGCCGACCCCGAAGATCGCCACCGTCGGCACCACGCGCATCGGCTCGAGCATCATGGTCACCTCCCCTCCACAGCACTGCACACCGTACTCCGTGGTCGTCTTGTCGCTGAGGGTGAGCGTGAGAAGCTGCGGCTCCGCCGAACCGGATGCCAGCATCTGCCGCGCCCGATCGATGACCGTCGCCTCGAGATTGCCGCCGCCGACCGTGCCGACCACCTCATCGGGAGCGACGACCATCTTGGCGCCGCCGTTGCGCGGCGCGTGCCCCCGCACCATCGCCAGCGTGACGACGACGGCGGGCGAGCGCCGGGCGCGGAGCGCCTGCAGAGCATCGAGCCAGTCCACTGTGTTTCCTCAGGGCGTATTCACGGTGCCGCCGCGAATGTCCGGTCAGCCGGCGCGATGGCATCCGACGCGTGCTGCGCAGCGCGCACCGCCCAGAACACGGCCTCCGGCGTCGCCGGCGATCCCAACTCGACCACGTGACCCGCCGGACCGAACTGCGCGACGGCCTCGCGCAGCGCCTCCCTGGCACTGAAGGCGAGCATGAGGGGCGGCTCGCCGACGGCCTTCGAACCGTACACCGCGCCGTCCTCACGGGCGTCCCGCATGAGGCGAACGTGGAACTCGGCCGGCATCTCCGAGAAGCTGGGCAGCTTGTACGTCGAGGCCGACGGCGTCAGCAGCCGGCCGCGGTCGGGCCCGTCACCGGCATCCCAGCGCAGCTCCTCCAGCGTCAGCCAGCCGACGCCCTGCACGAACGCGCCCTCCACCTGCCCGATATCGATCATCGGCGAGAGTGAGTCGCCCACGTCGTGCACGATGTCGACCCGCCGCACGGTGTACGCGCCGGTGAACTCGTCGACCTCCACCTCGGTGGCCGCGCACCCGTACGAGAAGTACTTGAACGGTGAGCCCTGCATGACCTCGGGATCCCAGTGCAGACCCTCGGTGCGGTAGTAGCCGGCGGCGAACAGCTGCACCCGCTGCAGATACGACGCCTCGGCGACATCGGCGAACGTGAGGCGCGTGGCAGCACCGGGGCCGGTTGCGTGCCCGCCCTCGAAGACGACGTCATGCGCGTCGACACCCAGCATCCCGCCGGCGACGACGGCCATCCGCTCGCGGATCTGCTCGCAGGCGTTCTTCACTGCACCGCCGTTGAGATCCGACCCCGACGATGCCGCCGTGGCCGAGGTGTTCGGCACCTTGTCGGTGCGGGTCGGCGCGAGCCTCACCTGATGCAGCTCGAGCCCGAGCGCCGTGGCGGCGACCTGCAGCATCTTCGTGTGCAGGCCCTGACCCATCTCGGTGCCGCCGTGATTGACGAGCACCGAGCCGTCCTTGTAGACGTGCACGAGGGCGCCGGCCTGATTGAACGCGGTGAAGTTGAACGAGATGCCGAACTTGATCGGCGTCATCATCAACGCCCGCTTGCGGTGCGGACTGCCGGCGTTGAACGCGGCGATCCCGGCGCGACGCGTGTCGACATCGGCCTCGTCGCGCAGCTGATTCCAGATCGTCGTCAGACGGTCGACGTCCTTGATGGGCTGCCCGTACGGCGTCGACTGGCCGGGCCGGTAGAAGTTCTTCTCGCGCAGCTCGATCGGGTCGATGCCCAGCGCCGGTGCGGCCCGGCCGAGGACATCCTCGATGAGGAAGACGCCCTGCGGCCCGCCGAAGCCGCGGAACGCCGTGTTGGACTGCTTGTTGGTCTTCGTGATGCGACCGTGCGCGTGCACGTTCGGGATCCAGTACGCGTTGTCGATGTGGCACAGCGCCCGGCCGAGCACCGGCTCTGACAGGTCGAGGCACCATCCGCCGTCGGCAGTGAGTACGGCATCCAGTGCCTGGATCATCCCGGACTCGTCGAACCCCGCCTTCCAGGAGATATGGAACGGATGCCGTTTGCCGGTCATCGTGATGTCCTGCGTGCGATTCAGCCGCACGCGCACCGGCCGGCCGGTCAGCTTCGCGCCGAGCGCGGCGATGGCGGCGAAGCCGTGCGACTGCATCTCCTTGCCACCGAACCCGCCGCCCATGCGCAGCGACTGCACAGTCACCCGGTTGGAGGGGATGTCGAGCACGTGCGCGACGATTTCCTGCGCCTCGGACGGATGCTGCGTAGAGCACTGCACGAAGAACTGGCCCTCCGAGTCGCGGACGGCGAAGGACGCCTGCGTCTCGAGGTAGAAGTGCTCCTGCCCGCCGAATTCCGAGACACCCTCGAAGACGTGGGCGGCGGATGCCAGGGCGGATGTCGCGTCTCCCCGCCGCACGGTGCGGGGGATGCCCTGGAAGGAGTCGGCGTCGATGGCATCCTGCACGGTGATCAGCGACGGCAGCGGCTCGTAGTCGACGATGACTCGCGCTGCGCCCAACCGGGCGGCCTCCGGTGTCTCGCCGAGCACCCAGGCCAGCGCGTGGCCGTGGAACATCGCCTCGGACGGGAAGAGCGGCTCGTCTTCCTTGATGCCGGCGTCGTTGACGCCGGGGACGTCGTCGGCCGTCAGCACGCGGACGACACCGGGCACCTCGTAGGCACCGGAGACGTCGATGCTCACGAGTGCGTGCGCGTTCGTGGACTGCACCGGCCACGCGGTGAGCACCCCGGCGGTGTGCGCGGCGAGGTCGTCGGTGTACATCGCAGCTCCCGTGACGTGCAGAGCGGCGCTCTCGTGCGCGGCCGACCTGCCGACGACGGGGTTCGGCGGACGGTCGGCCAAGGCCGACAGGTTGGCCAGCCCGGCGCCGTGCGGAGAGGCGGTCATACTGGCACCTCCTGGGAGTCGATGCCTTCGGCCTGGGGGTGCTGCGTCGTGCTGTACAGCTTCAGCAGGGCGTTATTGAGCATGACGGCGCGATACTCCGCGCTCGCGCGATGGTCGGAGAGCGGGGTGCCCTCGCCGCCGAGCACGGCCGAGGCCTCGCGCACGGTCGCGAGGTCCCACGGACGGCCGATGAGGGCGTGTTCGGTGGCGTATGCGCGCAGCGGGGTGGCGGCCACTCCGCCCAGGCCGATCTTCGCGCTCGTGACGACGCCGTCGTCGATGTCGAGGGCGAATGCGACGGCGACACTCGAGATGTCGTCGAAGCGGCGCTTGGCGATCTTGTGGAACGCCGTGGTCCGCGCCAGCGGCAGCGGGATGCGCACGGCGCGGATGAGCTCATCGGCCCGCCGCACGCTCTGGCGATAGCCCGTGAAGTAGTCGGCGAGGTCGACCTCGCGCTCGCCGTCGGCTGATGCCAGCACGAGACGCGCCCCGAGGGCGAGCAGCGCAGGGGGAGCGTCGCCGATGGGGGAGCCGGTGCCGAGATTGCCGCCCAGGGTGGCGCGATTGCGGATGAGTCGTGAGGCGAACTGGGGGAACAGCGCGCTCAGCAGCGAGACGCAGCCGTCGAGTCGTCGCTCGATCTCGGACAGTGACAGGGCGGCCCCGATCTCGATCAGGCCGTCGGTGACGTCGAATGTGCGCAGCTCGGGGAGCTGGTCGACGGCGATGATGAGCGGCGCGCGACGCGCGCGGAGGTTCACCTCGACGCCCCAGTCGGTGCATCCGGCGACCAGCAGCGCCTCGGGTTCGTCGCGCAGCAGTCGCAGTGTGTCGTCGAGGGCGGCGGGCCGCACGAAGCGGGCGCCGTCCACGACGACATCCGTCGCCACGGCGCGGGGGGCGGGTTCGGCGAGACGCTGACGCAGGGGGTCATCCTGGTCCGGGGCGCCCAGTGCGTAGGCGGCATCGCGAATCGGACGATAGCCGGTGCAGCGGCACAGGTTGCCGCTGAGGGCGTGCAGGTCGAAGCCGTTCGGCCCGTGCTCGGCATACTGCTCGGGCTCCTGCGCGCCGATCGGCGCGCGATCCGCCCGGTAGTACTCGCCGGCCATGCTGCAGACGAAGCCCGGGGTGCAGTACCCGCACTGCGACCCGCCGGCCTCGGCCAACTCCCGCTGCACCGGATGCAGTTGGTCGGGGCGGCCGAGGCCTTCGGCCGTGACGACCTCCTGGCCGACCAGCGCGTAGGCCAGCACCAGGCAGGCGTTCGCGGGCGTCCATGCGGCCCCTCCATCGGCGCCGTCGGCGGCGGGCGTCGCGAGCAGCACCGCACAGGCGCCGCACTCGCCCTCCGCGCAACCCTCCTTGGCGCCGGTGAGTCCGCGCTCGCGCAACCAGTCCAACGCGGTCGCGTGGGCGGCGGTACCCGCAAGAGCGCGCGGCTCCCCGTTGACGGTGACGGCGATGTCGGTCATAAGACGATCTCCTCAGATCCGGCGGTGCGGGCCGGAAGCCGGTTCTGTCTCGGTTGGTGCGAGTCTAGGCTTCTGCACGACAGCACTCCACCATGCCGCCGAGAGAGTCCGACGGGAGTCTTGAGGTTCCGCAGTGCGGACGTTAGCCTCCAGACAGCGGAGGGGAGGTGAGCGGATGACCGGCGTGCTCGATCCCACAGACATCGCGCGCATCGACGCCCGCCTCGCCGAGACCGACGCGCTGCTCGAATCCGCATATCCCGGTGACGACGGCACCCGTCAGCCCGTGCACACCGTCTACGTGCCCGCCGACCGCTTCACCCCCGACCTGCCCGCGCGATGGGGCGCCGAGGCGCTCGCCGCCGCCGACGAGGCCGGCGGACTGGAACGCCTCGCCAAGCAGGTCGGCATCGACGAGGCCCTCGCCGGCCCCGTCGCCGCACGGGTCGCCGCCAAGCTCGCGACAGAGCCGATCGAGGACCTGCGCCTGGACTTCGAGGACGGCTACGGGGACCGCGGCGAGACGGAGGATTCCGATGCGCTCGCCGCCGCAAGCGCGGTGGCGACCGCGGTGGCGGCCGGCACCGCACCGCCATTCATCGGCATCCGATTCAAATGCCTCGAGAAGCCGACGCGGGCCCGCGCGCTGCGCACGCTCGACCTGTTCCTCGGCGCCCTCCTCGAGGCCGGCCGGCTGCCGGACGGACTCATGCTCACCCTGCCGAAGGTGTCGACCGTCGCCCAGGTGGAGGCGATGGCGGATGCCGCCGCGGCGCTCGAGCGGGGGCACGGGCTGCCCGCAGGGCGCATCCGCTTCGAGGTGCAGGTCGAGACGCCGCAGCTCGTGCTCGGCGCCGATGGGCGCTCGCCGCTGGCCCGCGTGCCCCTCGCCGCACCCGGCCGCATCTCGGGGCTGCACTACGGCACCTACGACTACAGCGCCTCGCTGGGGATCGCTGCGGCGCAGCAGTCGATGGAGCATCCGGTCGCCGACCTCGCGAAGGAGTTCATGCAGCTGGCGGCGGCCGGCACGGGCATCCGACTCTCTGACGGCTCGACGAACATCCTGCCGCTGGGTGGGCGCAGCGCTGAGGCGTGGGCGCTGCACGCCCGACTCGTGCGTCGCTCCCTGGAGCGCGGGTACTACCAGGGGTGGGATCTGCACGCACGGCAGCTGCCGACCCGCTTCCTCGCGACCTACGCCTTCTACCGCGCGGGGCTGCCCGACGCGGTATCCCGTCTTCGCTCCTACCTCGCGGAGAACAGCGGCGCCGTGCTCGACGAGCCGGCGACCGCGCTGGCGCTGGCATGGTTCGTGCTGCGCGGCGTGCAGTGCGGTGCCATCGATGACGACGAGATCGCGGATGCCCTCGGCATCGACGCCACCGCGCTCGGCGCACTCGGGCACCCCCGGCGGAACGCGACGCGAGGAGAGACATGAGCGACGGCACCGGCCGCGACACGCCCAGCTACTACACACCGACCGGCGGACTGCCACCACAGCGGGAGCTGCTCACCGACCGCGCCATCGTGAAGGAGGCGTACACCGTCATCCCGAAGGGGGTGCTGCGCGACATCGTCACCAGCAGCCTCCCGGGGTTCACGAACACGCGATCGTGGATCATCGCGCGCCCGATCGCCGGGTTCGCCACGACGTTCTCGCAGCTCATCGTCGAGATCGCACCCGGCGGGGGCGCCGAGCAACCCGAGGCCGAGGCCATCGTCGAGGGAGTGCTGTTCGTCACAGCAGGAGAGCTGACGGTGACCATCGCCGGCGAGCGACATGTGCTCGGCGCGGGCGGCTACGCCTACCTCGCCCCGGACGAGACATGGTCACTGGCGAACGAGGGCGCCGAGGCGACGAGCTTCCACTGGGTGCGCAAGGCGTACGAACAGGTGCCGGGCATCGACGCGCCCGCGTCCTTCGTGACGAGCGACCAGGCGGTCGAACCGCGCCCGATGCCCGGCACCGACGGTGCATGGGCGACCACGCGGTTCGTCGACCCCGACGACCTGGCGCACGACATGCACGTGAACATCGTGACCTTCCAACCCGGTGGGTCGATCCCGTTCGCCGAGACCCATGTGATGGAGCACGGCCTGTTCGTGCTCGAGGGCAAGGCGGTCTACCGGCTCAACGACGACTGGGTCGAGGTCGAGGCGGGCGACTTCATGTGGCTGCGCGCGTTCTGCCCGCAGGCCTGTTACGCCGGTGGGCCCGGCCCGTTCCGCTACCTGCTGTACAAGGACGTCAATCGTCAGGTGCGGCTGAGTCGCGGCGGCGACCCGCGGCCCTGGGGCTGACCCATGCTCCGCGCGTCCGACAGCATCGACTCCACGGAGCACGACGTGGTGCTGCGCGGGCGAGCGCTGATCGATGGTCGCTTCGAAGCGGTCGAGATCGGTGTGGATGCCGGACGGACCTCCCGCATCGCGCCTGCGGACACGGCTCTGGCCGGCGCCCGCGTGATCGACCTCGCCGATGAGGAAGTGCTGCTGCCGGGGCTCGTCGACACGCACGTGCACGTCAACGAGCCGGGTCGCACCGAGTGGGAGGGGTTCGAGTCGGCGACGCGGGCCGCGGCCGCTGGCGGTGTGACGACCATCATCGACATGCCGCTGAACAGCATCCCGCCGACCGTCTCCGTCGCCGCGCTCGACGAGAAGCGCGCCGTCGCCGACGGCCGGGTGCACGTCGACGTCGGGTTCTGGGGCGGCGTCATCCCCGGCAACCTGCCCGAGCTGCGGCCCCTGCACGAGGAGGGGGTGTTCGGGTTCAAATGCTTCCTGCTGCCCTCCGGTGTCGACGAGTTCCCCGAGATCTCGGCGGGCGAGATGCGTGCGGCGATGGAGGTGCTCGCCGGGCTGGATTCGCTGCTCATCGTGCACGCCGAGGACGCGCGGATCATCGCGGACTCCGCCCGGACCGGTGGTCGTGAGTACGCGGATTTCCTCGCCTCGCGACCGCGGACCGCCGAGGATTCCGCGATCGCTGAGGTCATCCACGCGGCCGAGCGGACCGGGGCGCGCGCGCACATCCTGCACCTCTCCAATGGCGACTCACTGGGACGGATCGCCGCCGCCCGCGCCGCCGGCATCGACCTCACCGTCGAGACCTGCCCGCACTATCTGACGCTCAGTGCGGAGGACATCCCCGCGGGCGCGACCGCCTTCAAATGCTGCCCGCCCATTCGCGAGGCCGGCAATCGCGACGAGCTGTGGCGCGGTCTGACCGACGGAACGATCGACTTCGTCGTCTCCGATCATTCGCCGTCCACACCCGAGCTGAAGTACGCCGGCGATGGCGACTTCGCCCTCGCCTGGGGCGGCATCTCGTCGCTGCAGCTGGGTCTGCCGCTGGTCTGGACCGAGGCGAAGCGCCGCGGACTGCCGTTGGAGTGGGTGGCGGCGCTGATGGCCGAGCGGCCGGCGGACCGGATCGGGCTCGCCGACAAGGGTCGCATCCGGGAGGGTGGTGCGGCGGACTTCGTCGTGTTCGCCCCCGACGAGATATTCATCGTGGATGCCGCGACGCTGGCGCACCGGCATCCGATCACCCCCTATCAGGGACGCGAACTGCGCGGAGTGGTGCGGCAGACCTACCTCGCCGGCGCCACGGTCGACGGCAGCGCCCCGCGGGGGCGACTGCTGCGGCGCGGGACGAGCGCGGAAGGAGAGTAGGGATGCTGCTGGAGGACTTCAATCGGGCTGAGCGCAGCGCAGCGCTCGCGGCGCTGCGCCCCTGTGCCGACGTGCCCCGGTGGTGCGAGCTGCTCGTCGATCATCGACCGTACGCGTCGATCGACGCGCTCGTGGCGATGGCGGCCGCCGCCGCGTCGTTCACACCTGACGAGGTTGCCGCTGCGCTCGCGCACCATCCTCGAATAGGGGAGCGGGCGGCAGGCGACAGCCGCGAGGCTGCGATGTCACGTGCCGAGCAGTCGGGGGTCGATCCCGCCGACGTCGCCGTGCAGCAGGCCCTCCGCGACGGCAACATCGCCTACGAGCAGCGCTTCGGGCGGGTCTTCCTGATCCGCGCCGCCGGTCGCAGCCCCGCCGAGATCCTGGCGGCTCTTCGAGAACGACTGCAGAACGACGATGAGTCTGAGGATCGCATCGTCGCCGAGCAGCTGCGCGAGATCGCACTGCTCCGATTGAGGGGAGTGATCACGTCATGACCGCATCGCACATCACCACGCACGTGCTCGACACCGTCGAGGGGCTGCCGGCCTCCGACGTGCCGGTGCAGCTGTCGGCATTCCGCGACGGCGGCTGGCAGCTGATCGCCGAGGCGGTGACGGATGCCGACGGGCGGGCGACGCAGCTCGGACCGGAAGCGCTGCCCGCGGGCGCGTACCGGCTGCGCTTCGACACCGACGGGTACTTCGCGGCGCGCGGCGTCGCCGCGTTCTTCCCCGAGGTGCTGCTCACCTTCGTCGTCGACGACGCGGTCCGGCACTTTCACGTGCCGCTGCTGCTGAGCCCGTTCGCCTATTCGACCTACCGAGGGAGTTAGCCCATGTCTGAGAACACCTCCGGCGCCGACGGCATCGTGCTCGGCGCCAACCAGTACGGCAAGGCCGAGGTGCGCGTCGTCAAGGTCACCCGCGACAGCGCCCGTCACGATATCGAGGACCTCAGTGTCACTTCGCAGCTGCGTGGCGACTTCGCCGCCGCTCATCTCGCCGGTGACAATGGCCACGTCGTGCCGACCGATACTCAGAAGAACACGGTGTTCGCGTTCGCGCGCGACGGCATCGGCTCGCCCGAGCAGTTCCTGCTGCGACTCTCCGACCACTTCACATCGAGCTTCGACTGGGTGGAGGGCGGCCGCTGGTCGGCCGAGAGCTATGCGTGGGAGAGGGTCCAGGTCGATGGCCGCGGGCACGATCACTCCTTCGTGCGCAAGGGGCAGGAGACCCGCACCGCGGTCGTCGTCGCCGACGGCGCTGCACGCCACATCATCGCTGGGCTCACCGGACTCACCGTGCTGAAGACCACCGAATCCGGCTTCGCCGGATACCCGAAGGACCGGTACACGACGCTACCCGAGACGACCGATCGCATCCTCGCCACGGATGTCACCGCGCGCTGGCGCTACGCGGAGGGTGCGCGGGACCTCGACTTCAACGCGCTCTACGCCGACGTCAAGGGGATGCTGCTCGAGCAGTTCACCCGCGGGTACTCATCCGCGCTGCAGGCGACCATGTTCGACATGGGCCACCGCGTGCTCGCAGCGCATCCCGAGATCGCTGAGATCCGCATGTCACTGCCGAACAAGCACCACTTCGTCGTCGACCTGAGCCCGTTCGATCTCGACAATCCGAATGAGGTTTTCCTCGCCGCCGACCGCCCCTACGGGCTCATCGAGGCGGCGGTCACCCGTGAGGGGCAGGCCGAGGTGCCGCAGGCATGGGAGGCCGCGTCAGCCTTCTGCTGAGGCGACGCCCGCTCGCTCCCGTGCGCGACGGTGTTGCTCGTAGGCTGGAGCCATGAACAAGAACACGATCTGGACCATCCTCGGAGTGATCCTCGCGGTCGTGATCGCGTGGTGGATCGTGAGCGCGCTGCTCTCGGTGCTCTGGTTCGTCGTGAAGCTCGCGCTCGTCGCGGCCGTGGCGCTCGCCGTCTACGTCGGCCTGCGCGCAGCCTTCCGCAACGCCGACGACTGACGGGCTCAGCCACGCTGACGCGTTGACGCGTTCAGCCGCGCAGGAACTCCAGCGCGGCCATGCGGAAATGCCGCGAACCGGGGGCGTTGAAGTGGTGCCGCCCGGGGATCTCGAAGAATGTGCTCTGCGGTGCCGCCGCGGCGAGTGACCGCGAACCCTCGATCACGGCGTCGTCGGTCCCGGTCGCGAACAGGATCGGCTGCTGCGGCGCGTTCTGCGGATCGGGATCGACCGCCCGCGAATCGCGCATGCCCAGCGCCAGGGCCAGCAGGGCACTCAGGTCGTTGCCCGGTACGCGCTCGGTGAGATCGAGGTAGCTGCGGGTGCGCTCATCGGTGACCGGTGTCGAGTCGGCGATGTACCGGCGCACCTGATCGACGTCGAGATGCTCGAGGGGGATGCCGTCGGGCACTCCGCCCAGCACGGCACGGGGGATCCGATCACCGAGGTCGCGCACGACCTCCCAGCCGATGCGGGCCCCCAGTGAGTAGCCGACGTAGAGGGCCTCATCGATGAGAAAGGTGTCGAGAACGCTCTCCACGTCGGATGCCATCTGCCGCACGGTGTACCCGGCGACATCATGCGGCTTCTCGCTGGCGCCGTGACCGCGCAGGTCGATGCCGAGCACGCGGAACCCCTCGCGCTCCAGCATCCGAGCCCACCCCGTCAGCACCCAGGTATCGCGCGTGCTCGACGCGAAGCCGTGCACGAGTACGACCGGCGGGGCATCGAGCGCGCCCCACGAGTACGTCGCCAGCGCCACGCCTTCGCCCACTTCGACGAACTGGGCATCCGGCATCTGGGTCAGCTGAGCGAGAGGAATGGCCACCTCTCCATCATGCTCCTTCTGCCTGCGAGGGGTGACCCGCGGTCTGCGGATCGGGTCTCGTCGGCGGATCGTCCGGGTCCTCTCCCTCGGCCTGGCTCGGGTGATCCCCTCCGCCGGCGCCCGATCCCTGGTCGGAATCGGATGCCACCGGTGATGCGGGCCAGCGCAGCACGGCGAGCGGCTGGGCGGCGGTGCTGTCATCGAAGGGCTCGCCCTCCGGAAGCTCTTCCGCGAGGAACACGAGCTCGGCGTCGGTGAGCACCGCCGCGCGGACCAGCGCCTGGATCGCCGGCAGGGGAACGCCGGCGCCCGCGTCGAACGAGTCCGCCGAGCTCACCGCGATCCAGGGCTCCGCCGGCAGAGCGAGCAGCGTCGACGAATCCGACATCCGCTCATCGAGCAGCAGCGTGTCGACCTGTGCCTGCTGGAGTGCCTCCACCACGGCGCTGAGGCCGGCGGCGCCGTTGACGCCGTCGCGCTCGGCGGCCTGATCCCGCAGGATGCTCACCTGTGAATCGTGAGACTCCGCGATGGTCTCGTCGATCGCCTCGACGAGTGCGGTGTCATCGGCGCCGGCGGCGCTGGTGATGACGTCCACCTCGACGACGAGATCGAGTGCCTCCGGGCTGATGCTCTCCAGCAGCAGGCCGCGCACATGTGCGTCGCCCGTCACGAAGACGTGGCTGGGCCGGTGCGCGCGCACGATCCGATCGACCTCTGCGGCGATCTCGTCCTGATTACGCTGCCAGACCTCTTCGACGCTGCGCTGGAAGCGCGCCTGCGACCAGCCGCCGGGGCTGACCTTGGTGATCGGGTGATCCTCGCCCGACACGTGCTGCTCCTGTTCGGGAGTGGCTCGTCCCAGCCGCTGCAGCGACAGGTCGGCGCCATCGCGGGCGGTCTCCACCACGAGGATGCGCGTCTCGTCGGAACGATGCCGCAGCAGCGGCAGGACATCCGGGAACGCACCGAACGACAGTCGTTCCTGGCCGCGTCGCGCCGTCGCCCAGCCGGTGTCGGCGACGATGCGGCCATCACTGATCAGCAGCCAGCGCGCCGACGGTGCCGGCGTGCCGGTGTCGTCGGGCAGCGCCGCGATGGCGGCTTCTGCGTCGTCCTCGGGAATGCCGGCGTCGAGCATGCTGTCCTTCAGCGAGCGCATTCGGCTCTCGACAGCTCCCGGCGGCTCACCCTGGGGCCCGTCCGTGTACACCGTGCTCCAGTGGCCGGGCTCCGCGAGCAGATCGCGAAGGCTGTGGCCTGCGATCTCAGGCGAGCTCATCGTCGTCCTCCTGATCGTCGCCGACTTCCGGGCCGGTGCGCTCGAACGCCTGCTGCACCTCTCCAGAGTCGGTGTCGTCGGGCAGCGGCTCCGTCTCGCGGAACGGCTCCGCGTGCGGAGCGCCGTGTCCCTGCACCATCCCGCGGGTCTCCTGCTCGAGCTGCTCGTCGAGGTTCGGTCCGTGCGTGGTGTTGCCGCGTTGTGCGTCGCTCATCTCACTCTCCTTCGATCGAGGTTCATCCGCGACGCTAGGCGCGAGCGCTCGATCATCACACCGGGTTGACCCGTTGCGCGACTGCGGCTAGACCCCGCGTTCAGTGCAGCAGTTCGACCAGCTGCCCCTCCACCCGACGGCTCGGGTCGATCGTCACGCCGTCGTCGTAGAGGTCGAACAGACGGGGGTCGACGTAGCTCGCGCGCGCCACCGCCGGGGTGTTGCCGAGCGCGGCGGCCGTTGTGCGCACGGCGGCGAGCGCCGCCTTGCTGCGCGCGGATGCCGTCGTCTTCGGACCGCTGGCCGCGAGGGATTCCGCCGCGATGACGGTGCCGTGCATCGTGCGGAAGTCCTTCGCCGTGAAGTCGCCGCCGGTGCGTGCGCGGACGTCGTCGTTGATGTCGGACGCGTGCAGCGGATGCCAGCCCGCTTCGTCCTGCCAGGAGAGCAGCAGCACGCGCGGACCGCGACGCTTCAGATCGGCGATGAGCGCGGCGAGGTCCTCGTCGGCGACCTCCGACTCCCACGGCTGACCGCTCTTGCCCGGGAACTTCAGCTCGACGATCTGCCCGCCGTGCACGCGCGCATGCGCGCCGCGCAGGGTGACCAGGCCGATGCTGCCGTGCTGCCTCGCGTAGCGCTCCGATCCGACCCGCAGCAGTGCGGCATCCAGCATCCGGAAGGCGCCGGCGAGCACCCGCGCGCGGCCGCAGCCGTCGGTGCGCAGATCCCGGGTGACACCGCGGCGCACGACCGGGATGATCTCGGCGAGATCCAGCATCCGATCGAATTTCTCTCGCGCCATCCGCTCATGCCACGCCGGGTGGTACAGATACTGACGTCGCCCGGCGGCGTCCGTGCCGGCGGCGGCGATGTGACCGTTCGGGTGCGGGCTGATCCACACCTCGGTCCAGGCGGGCGGGATCGCGAGGGCCCGGTAGCGATCGATCTCCGCGGCGTCGTCGACGCGGGTGCCGTCAGGCAGCCGGTATTCGAAACCGCGACCGCGTGCGACGCGGCGGATGCCGGGGTGGTGCGGATCGCTGCGACGCAGTCGTGTCATGGGGTCGGTTATATCCCTCGGCGACGACGGCGGACAAGACCCTGGACACGGAGTCCGTACGTGAGCCGACGAACTCGCCGTAGCGGTTTCCCGAATCGATTCGATACACTGAATCGCAGATGGCGCCGTGACCGATCGCGGTGCCATTCGTGTTCTCGCCGCTCCCGGCATCCGCCCTCTCTTCCACGAGATCCCTCATGGCAACCACCCTCATCACCGGACGCCCCTGGCGCGTCATCCTGGCCTTCTCCGTGCCGCTGCTCATCGGCAACGTCGTGCAGCAGCTGTACCAGTTCGTCGACACGATCGTCGTCGGGCGTCAGCTGGGCGTGAACTCGCTCGCCGCCGTCGGCGCGACCGGCAGCCTGATCTTCCTGGTCATCGGGTTCGCCTGGGGTCTGGCCAGCGGGTTCGCGATCCCGACCGCGCAGGCGTTCGGGGCGGGCGACGCCAGGGGCGTGCGCCGCTCGGTGGCGACCGGCACGCTGCTGACGGCGGCGACCAGCCTGATCCTCACCGTGCTCGGCCCGCTGATCGCCCGCCCGTTCCTCGAGCTGCTGCAGACCCCGCCCGAGCTGCTGGCCGAGGCGACCGTGTTCACGCAGGTGACGTTCCTCGGCGGCAGCACGATCATGTTCTTCAACTACCTGGCGGCGATCATCCGCTCGATCGGCGACTCCACGACGCCCCTGGTGTTCCTCACCATCTCGTGCGCGCTCAACGTGGGCCTCGTGATCCTCATGGTCGGACCGCTCGGCTGGGGCGTGGCGGGTGCCGCCTGGGCGACGGTCGTCGCGCAGGCGATCTCGGTGCTGCTGTGTCTGCTGTACGTGTGGCGTCGGCTGCCCGTGCTGCACGTGCACCGCACTGACTGGAGGGTCAGCGGCGACGACATCGGCCGGCACCTGCGCCTCGGCCTGCCGATGGGCTTCCAGGCCTCGATCATCGCGATCGGCGCCCTGATCGTGCAGGTCGCCCTGAACATGCTCGGCGCCGAGGAGGTCGCGGCGTACACCGCGGCATCCCGCGTCGACAGCCTCGCCACGGCGTTCCTCGCGTCGCTGGGCCTGGCCGCGTCGATGTACGCGGCGCAGAACCTCGGCGCGCGGCGCCCCGACCGCATCCGCCGCGGCACGATCCAGGCGATCTGGATCGCGGTCGCCACCTCGGCACTGCTGGGCGTGATCATGATCGCGTTCGGCGAGGCGGTCGTGCGCCTGTTCGTCGGCGACGGCGCCGACCGTGTGGTCGAGCTGGCCCACCTCATGCTGATCATCAACGGCGTCAGCTACGCGATGCTCGGCGTGCTGTTCGTGCTGCGCGGAGTGCTGCAGGGCATCGGCCGGGTGCTGGTGCCGACGGTGACCGGTGTGATCGAGCTGGTCATGCGCGTGGTCGCGGCCCTCGTCCTGGGAGCGATGTGGGACTTCACGGGGGTCGCGATGAGCAACCCGCTCGCCTGGCTGGGTGCCATCGTGCTGCTGATCCCCGCCTACGTCGCCGCGCACCGCGCGTTCGCGAAGATGACCGTCGACCCGGTGGAGCCCACCCTGACGACACCGATCGCGACCGTCACCACGCCGATCCCGGTGATCGGGCCCAGTGACGGGTCGCACACGGTCGACGCGGTCTTCACCGCCCCGGTGCCGATCCTGCGGGAGCGTACGACCCGGCTGCGCATCCCGCGCGTGGGACGCCGGCGCCGCTGAGTCCAGCGCCGTTCATCGGCGCGTCATCCCGCGTGCAGATGTCATCCTCTGGGATGATGCCGAATCGTTTCCTCGACGGACGTGACAATCGCATCTATCCGCGTAACCTGGTAGCCAGGACTCGCCGGGGGGCGGCGCGTCGATGACCGGGGGGTCGTGATGTCAACACTTCCAGTGACGAACACGCTGACGTCGTTCTTCGTGCCGATCGGATGGGCCGGAGCCGTCTTCGCCATCGTCTGCGCGCTGGTCGCGCTGATCGCGCTCGCACGTGGCGCCGCCGGACTCACCGGCGGAGCCGTCGGGGTCTGGTTCGTCGGCGGCCTGCTCAGCCTCACCTCGTCGTTCGCGGGGGAGTGGACCCCGGTGCTGCTCGCGTCGGGCGCGCTCGCCGCGGCCCTCGTCGTCGGAGGGATGATTCGGATGCTGACGCTGCCGGCCGCCCGCTCCGCGGCAGCCGTGGCGGTTCCGGTGGAGACGGGGCCTGTGGTGCAGGTCGTGCCGCCGATCACCGTCAGGACCACGCCCGTGAAGACCCAGCCCGTCATGACCTCACCGGTGACGGCCACGCACGCGACGGCCTGACCTCAGCGGGGCGAGTTCTGCTGGGGGCGGATCCGCCGCAGGCGGATTCGCGAGCGCCGGTCCCGCCCGCGGCGCAGGCTGGGGTCATGACCGATGAGAAAGCCGTACCCCAGTTCGGGCCGGATGCCCGTCGGGCGCTGTACCACGAGCGTGTGCTCGTGCTGGATGGTGTGCTCGACGACGACAACGGCGCCCTGCTGATGACCCAGTTCCTCGCGCTCGCCGCCGAGGATCCCCTGACCGACATCGCCCTGTGGATCCACTCGCCGGGCGGCTCGGTGCCGTCGATGCTCGGGATCCGCGACATCATGCGCACCATCCCCAACGACGTCGCCACGGTCGCGCTGGGTCTCGCGTGCAGCGCGGGGCAGTTCCTGCTGTCGGCGGGGACGAAGGGCAAGCGCAGGGCGCTGCCGCACGCGCGAATCCTGCTGCATCAGGGTTCGGCGGGCATCGGCGGCTCCGCCGTCGAGATCGAGGTGCAGGCCGACGACCTGCGGCACATGCGCGACACCGTGCTCGGCCTCATCGCCGACGACACCGGTCAGCCGGTGGAGAAGGTGTTCGAGGACTCGCTGCACGATCACTGGTACACCGCCTCCGAGGCGATCGAGTACGGGTTCATCGACGATGTCGTCGATTCGGTCGGCGACGTGTATCCGCGCAAGAAGTCGCGGATCGGATTGGGTGCGCAGGCGTCATGAGCGGCTACACGATCCCGAACGTCATCTCGCAGAATCCGCGCGGTGACCGCATCATGGACGTCTACTCGAACCTGCTCGCCGAGCGCATCGTCTATCTCGGCACCGAGATCGACGCGGGTGTTGCGAACGCGATCATCGCGCAGCTGCTGCATCTCGACTCATCCTCGCCCGACGCCGATGTGCAGTTCACCATCAACTGCGCGGGCGGTGACCCGAGCGCCGCGCTGGCGATCTACGACACGATGCGGCACATCCGTCCGCGGGTGTCGACGACCTGCGTCGGGCAGGCGATCGGTCCTGGCGCGATCCTGCTCGCCGCCGGAGCGCCGGGGCTGCGCACGGCGCTGCCGCATGCGCGGATGGTGCTGCACCAGCCGGCCGCGCAGACCCGTGGTGCTGTGCCCGATCTGATCCTCGCGGCCGACGAGGTCGTGCGGGTGCGCGGCGAGATGGAGCATGTGCTCGCACAGCACACCGGGCGCTCGGTGGAAGAGCTGCGCGCCGACACCGACCGCGACCGAGTGCTCACCGCTGTGGCCGCGGTGGAGTACGGCCTGATCGATCAGGTGCTCGAGCCGCGGTGAAGCCGCTCCGTCGTAGCCCCCTCGCAGCGTCCGCGCCCCCTCTGAATCACGAAAATCAGAGGGGGCTTCGACGGCAGGAGGGGGCGTCGCGGGCGCGTCAGGCGGCGAGAGCGAAGGCTCCGGGTGCCTGACGGGCCGGTGCGGCAGCGGGGGCGAGGCCCTCGGCCACGGCGCTCGTGAGGTCGAGCAGGCTGAGGTCGAGCGCACCGGCGACGGCGGCCATCATCTCGCTGGACGGATCCTTCAGCCCGCGCTCGATCTCGGACAGGTACTGCGGTGAGATGCCTGCAGCATCCGCCGTCTCGGTGAGCGTGTCGCCGCGCTCGTGCCGTCGCCTGCGCAGCTCCGCTCCGACCAGATGCCGCCAGAGCGGCTCCGGTTCGCGCGGTGTGCGGGACGGGGGGAACGGGACGATCTCGGCCATGGTTCACGATACGTCCGGGGCGCCCGAGGCCTCCATCCGTTCCGCTCTGAGCAGAAGCGCAGCCGCCGCGCGGTCACTCAGCGGCGGCGGGCGGTCACCGCGTGGGCGAGACCGATCGTGAGCCAGAATCCGCCGAGCCAGATGATCAGCAGCGTGAGCAGGTCGCCGGTGAGCAGGCCGGTCACCAGCACCGCCAGCCCGATCGCCGCGAGCGCCCATCCCGGCGCGCGATAGCCGATCACCATGAGCACCGCGATCAGCACGATCGCAGCGAAGAACGGCCAGGCCCAGGCGCTGATGCTGACGCTGGGGCCGGCGGTGTCGGCGTAGCGCCCCGGCATCCCCCCGACCAGCGGCAGCGACAGTGCGATGGGCAGCACGGTGAGCACCGCGCCGACGATGCGCCAGACGACTCCGAAGCCACGGTCGCGCAGGCGGACCCACGCGATCAGCGCCGCCCAGCTCAGCATCGCCGTCGGCACGAAGAAGCCCCCGAGCGTGAAGCCGCCGATCAGCGCCATGGCGGTCAGCAGCACGGCGGTCACGGCGGCGGTCGCCGCGCGCACACGACGCGGCACCATCAGCGGCACGGCGGCCACGATCGCCGGTACCAGGGCGATCAGGGCGATCCACAGCCCGTTGACCGCCAACAGCGTCTGTGCGGTCTCGACGGCGATGACCGTGCCGTCGGATGCCACGATCTCTGTCGACCCGGCATAGGAGGGCATCACGAAGGCGGTCACCACGCCGGTAACCACGGCCAGCACCACGGCGCTCCACTGCAGCATCCGCCAGGCGAACTCGGCACGGGCATCCACTGGCCCTGCGGTCGTGCCGAACTCGTCGTGCGCGCGGTCGGCGATCTCGCGCGGGGTGCCGAGGCTCTGCGCGATCTCGTCGGCCGACCGGCCCGCCTCCTCCGCATCGGCGAAGTGCTGGCGCAGGTCGTCGAGCACCGCCGTGCGGTGCTCGGGCGCGATGTCGCGCAGCATCCGCTCCACCGAGCGCAGGTAGGTGTCTTCAGTGCTCATCGCGTCCTCCGAGGATGCTGTCGACTTCGGCCCCGAGCGTGCGCCAGACCTCGGTGAAGGCTCCCAGCTGCGCACGGCCGGCGTCGGTGATCGTGTAGTACTTGCGGGGCCTGCCGCCGCCGACCGATGCCGTGCGGGTGGTGACCAGATCGCTCTCGCGCATCCGCGACAGCAGGGGGTAGAGGCTGCCCTCGCCCGCGATGAGTCCGCGGGTCTGCAGCTCGCCCGCCAGCTCGAGGCCGTACCGCTCGGCGTCGGCGAGCAGGCCGAGCACGCAGAACTCCAGCACTCCCTTGCGGAGGTTGGTGGCGATGCGCTCGCTGCTGTCGGTCATGACGCCACCGTAACCTTGTTATGCAAGTATTGCAATGCAAGATTCAGGCGAGGCGCGGCTCCCAGCCCCAGCGCAGCGCCAGCGAACCCGGTCCGAAACTTCGACGTACCGCGTGGAGCGAGGAGCCGCCGTCCAGCGTGCGCGGCACCACCACCTCACCGGCGGGCGTCTCCTCGACCTCCTCGATCCAGACCGGGATCGCATCCGGGTGGAATCGCGTCCACAGCAGCAGCTCGCGGCACTGCAGCGCGATTCCGTGCCCGCTGCCGTCGCCCTCGGGGAATCCGGGTGGATAGTCCACCGACCACTCGATCACGGTGGCCTCCGGCGTGGTGATCGGACGGTCGAGGGCGAACAGGAACCCGTGCACCGTGCGGCTCGGATCCGTGTGGGTCGTCGCGATGCGGCCGCCGCCCAATGCGGTGAACGTCGGACTCTCGGTGGGGATGCCGTGGGTGATCTCGACGAACGGGATCGCAGAGATCACCCCGGCCGTTCCCTGCACGACCAGCCGCGTCGTGCGCCGCACGATGCCGTGATCAGCGCCGACGTCGGTGACCGCATGGATGCTGAGCTCGCGGGTCGGATCGGGATACGTGGCGCCCATGGCGATGAACGTGTCGCGCACACGCTCCTCGAGCGACTGCTCGTCGAACGGGAACGCAGTGGGGCCGAGCGGGCCGGTGCGCAGCGTCGGTCCCAGCCGACCGGTGAGGCTGCCGGGATCGAGGCCCAGCAGGTCCTCGATGTCGGTCACGGCCGCGAGCGACTGTGCGCCCTCGGGCCGGCGGGCCCCGGAGCGCCAGTAGCTCAGCGTCGCCATCGACACCGCGTTGCCCCGGTCGGACAGCCGCTCGTGCAGCCGCGACAGGGTCATCCGGCGCGCGTCGATCGCCTCGCGCAGGGCGTGGGCGAAGGGCGTCATCGCTCGTTCGCCCGAGATCCTCTCACTCGTCACAGAAGCGCTCCCGGTATGTGAAGGTCGTCCGCCTAGATTGGCATACCGACACGACGTCGGACCTCTGCTGGGGAGGGGTCGTCGTGCCGTCCCCTTTGTGAAGGGGGTCCGGCGATCGCCTGGGGAGGCCGCCGGATCTCCTTCATAGGCCCCCGGCGTAGACTGGGAGGGTCACCGATTCGAGGATCGTCATGCCTGCCCCTTCTCGCCCGTTCACTGCGCGCCATGTGCAGCTGAGTCGCGCCCTGATGGCCGCCGTCGCCGCCATCATGATCACCTTCTCGCCCGACCACTCCGCAGCGGTCGGGCTCTCGGTGTTCGGCGGGTTCGCGATCGTGACCGCGTTCGTGCTCATCCTGTCGGCGATCATCGTCTACCCCTCCGGCCAGCGCTGGCCGGCGGTGATGATGGGTGCCTTCACCCTGGTGCTCGGCATGGCGGCGAGCGTGCCGACCTGGCGCTCCGATGTGCTGTTCTTCGTGCTGGTCATCATCTGGGCCGCCCTGACGGGACTGGTCGAGCTGATCGCGGGCATCCGATCCCGCCCGGCCGAGGGCTCGCGCGACGCGATCACGGTCGGCGCGCTGGGGCTGCTGCTGGCGCTGCTGCTGCTGATCGTGCCGGTCGACCTCGTGCAGCACTACGTCGTCGACGACACGGAGTTCACGCTGACCGGCATCGTTCTCGGCGTGGGACTGTTCGGCGGGTACGCCGCGATCGTCGCGGTGTTCCTGGGCATCGCAGGCCTCACGCCGCGCGCGAAGCACGAGATCGAATCGGATGCCGGCGCGCAGCGCCTGGCAGACCATGGAGGAAATGCATGACCGACCCGAAGCCGACCAGGCGCGACATTCTGCGTCCGCTGCACCTGGTGGGGATCGCCCTGGCGTGCGGAATCTTCGCGGCGGTCGTCACCCTGGTCTCGACCGGCGCCTTCACCGAGCGTGTGAACCTCTCGATCGCCAAGGGCACCTACGAGGGCCTCACCCCGATCGGTCTTGGACTGGTCGTCGGGGGTGCGGCGTTCATCGTCACCCTGCTCGGCCTGTCGATGCTGATCCTCGCGATCGACCCCGCAGATGTCACCAAGCGCGTCGACCGTCCGGTGCTGCTCGCGTCCGACGACCAGGGCCCCGCCGCTGAGGCTTCCGAGGCTGAGGCTTCCGAGGCTGAGGCCCCCAAGACCGAGGCTCCCGAGGCTGAGGCCCCCGAGACCGAGCCCCCCACTCCGTAAGCCCCCGGCCCCTCGACGCTCAGCCCTCGGGAAGCGTCAGCTGCAGCAGGCGGTCGTCCGACGGGCCAGGACTGCCGCGGCCGTCGGTGTTGTTCGTGAGAACCCAGAACGATCCGTCCGGGCCGGGCACCACATCGCGCAGCCGTCCGAACGTGTCGGTGTACACCGCCCATGGCTCGGCGTCGGAGTCGGCCGTGTCGAACAGCCAGAGCCGCTCGCCGCGGAGGGACGCCACGTACACGACGTCGTCGATCATCGCGATGCCGCTGGGGCTCGCCTCGGCCGGAGACCACACGGCCATCGGGTCGATGGCATCCGATGCACCCGCCATGCCCTCGTGGTCCGGCCAGCCGTAGTCGCCGCCGGGCTCGATGCGATTCAGCTCATCCCAGGTGTTCTGTCCGAACTCGCTGGCCCACAGCGTTCCCCGCGAATCCCAGGCGAGGCCCTGCACGTTGCGGTGGCCCAGACTGTATACCGCTGAGTCGAACGGATTGCCCGGCGCGTCCGCGCCCTCGGGAGTGACGCGCAGGATCTTCCCGGCCAGGGCATCCGGGTCGCGAGCCTGATCGCGAAGCCCGGCATCGCCGGTGGCGATGTACAGCATCCCGTCGGGACCGAACGCGATCCGCCCGCCGTTGTGATTCGACGCACGAGGGATGCCGTCGACCACCACCTCGAGACGCGCAAGGTCGAGGCTCACATCACCCGCGTCGCCGGTCAGGGGCATCCGCACCACCCGGTTGTCATCCTCGGCGCCGTGGTACGCGTACAGCCAGCGCACCCCGTCCGCCTCGTGCAGCGCGAGGCCGTGCAGGCCGGATTCGCCACCGGAGACCACGTCGGGCACGACGCCGGCTTCACGCTGCTGTCCGCCGGGGATGAGCTCGACGATGCGCCCGTCGTCGCGCTGCGAGATCAGCGCGCCGCCGCCGAGCGGCAGCACCGACCATGGGGCGTCGAGATCCTGCGCGAGCGTGATCGGCTCGGCATCCGTCGTCGACGACGGAGAGTCGGCCGGCGCGCTCGTCGGGGGCGCTTCGGCCTGCGTGCAGGCGGCCAGCGTCAGCATCCCGAACAGGATGCCGACGGATGCTGCTCGAATTGTCGCGCGCATATGTACAGCATGACGTGCGCCCGGCGCGAGGGGCACCCACAGAATGTTTGCGCTATCGGGCTGCTCCGACGAATTCGGGCCGTACAAGCGGTAATCGCGCTTCACAGTCGCGACGCCTCACTAGACATCCGATCTCTGCTCGGGCATTATTGCGATCACATTGTCCAGCAACGATGCTTCGGAGGTCCCCTCAGTGTTCAACGGTTCCATGTCGCGGCGCCAAGCCCTGCAGCTCGGCGGTCTGGCGGCCCTCGTGCCGCTCATCCCCGAGATCCTCGCCGCGCGCCCGGCATCCGCATCGACGACCGTCGTCCCGAGATCGCGATCACTCGCCGCCGGAGCCATCGCCCGCCCGGCGCTCTCGTCGCACGCACTCTGGTACGGAACGCCCGCGAGCAACTGGGAGACCGAGGCGCTGCCGATCGGCAATGCACGCCTGGGCGCGAAACTGTTCGGCCACCCCGATGCCGATGTCATCCAGTTCAACGAGCAGAGCCTGTGGGGTGGACTCAACGACTACGACAACGCACTGGCCGGCGAGTCCGACGGGGCGTACGACCTCAGCGTCACCGGCTTCGGCTCATATCGCGACTTCGGGCAGGTCGACGTCACCTTCGCCGCCGGCAACACGGTCACCGCCCCCGGCGGGCCGTACAACGCCTCGACGTCCGAGCGGGTCGACAAGACCTACGACGGTGACTCCGGCACGAAGTGGTGCATCGACGGGCCGCCCTCCGAGGTGATCTGGCAGGCCGAGCTCGCCGCACCGATCGCCGTCGGCGGCTACACCCTCACCAGCGCCAACGACGTGCCCGCGCGCGATCCGCAGGAGTGGACCCTGCAGGCATCCGACGATGGCAGCACTTGGAGCACGCTCGACGCGCGCAGCGGCGCGCCGTTCGAGAACCGTCGTCAGGCCAAGGCGTTCTCGTTCGAGAACGGCACCGCATACCGCTACTACCGGTTCGTGTTCATCCCGAAGGCGGGCGTGAGCCACTTCCAAGTGTCGGAGGTCTCACTCGCAGGCGTCACTCTGGGACAGGGTGAGGCCGTGTACATCTCGTCGCCGAGCGGTCACAGCGACTCGCTCGTCGGCAGCGTCGACGGCGACGCCGGCACCGTGTGGGAGGTGTCGGATGCCGGCGACGGCGCCGCCTGGCAGCTTGAGCTCACCGCCAAGCGCGCACTCACCATGTACGCCCTCACCGCCGCCGCCGAGGGGGCCGCACCCCGCGACTGGACTCTCGAGGCCTCGCAGGACGGCCTGAGCTGGACGGCGCTCGACCAGCGCAGCGGCCAGGATCTGGCATCCGGCACCGTCACCGAGTTCACCTTCGCGAACACCACCGCGTACGCGATGTACCGGATCGTCTTCACCTCGCCGGGCGCATTCCGCCTCGCCGGCGTCGCGTTCGCGGCCGGCGGCTACAGCACCGCCGCGCAGCGCTACGTCGTCGACTACCGGCGCGCCCTCGACATCGTCGACGGCATCCACAGCACGCACTTCGCCAGCACCGGCGGCACCGTGCTGCGCGAGGCGTTCGCCAGTCGCGACGCCGACCTCATGGTCGTGCGCTACACCAGTGACACCGACGGCGCCCTCACCGCAGACATCACCATGGCCTCCAAGCAGGAGGCGAGCACGACATCGGATGCCGGCGCGCGCCGCCTGAGCTTCTCGGGCACGATGGCGAACGATCTCAGCTACGCCGCGGTGCTGCAGATCTCCGACACCGACGGCGAGGTCACATCCTCCGGTGCCGGTCTGCGGGTCAGCGGAGCGAGCACGATCACGCTGCTTCTCGACGCACGCACCGACTATCTGATGAACGCCGAGCAGGGCTGGCGGGGCGCAGCCCCGATGCCCGGCATCGAGAAGGCCATCGCGGCAGCATCCAATCGCTCGTACGACGACCTGCGCGCAGCGCACGTCGACGAGGTCACCGAGATGATGAACCGCGCCAGCGTCGACTGGGGGCGCACCTCCGACGACGTGCTCGCCCTGCCGACCCGCACCCGCCTCACGCGCTACGGCGCCGGCGAGTCGGACCCGACGCTCGAGCAGACGCTGTACGCCTATGGGCGCTACCTGCTGTTGAGCTCATCGAAGCCCGGCGGGCTGCCGGCCAACCTGCAGGGGCTGTGGAACAACAGCAACCAGCCGGCGTGGGCCAGCGACTACCACACCAACATCAATGTGCAGATGAACTACTGGGGTGCCGAGACCACCGATCTGCCCGGGGCGCACCAGGCACTCGCCGCGTTCATCGAGCAGGTCGCCGTGCCCAGCCGTGTCGCCACCCGCAACGCGTTCGGCGATGTGCGCGGCTGGACCGCGCGCACCTCGCAGAGCGCCTTCGGCGGCAACGCCTGGGAGTGGAACACCGTCGCCAGCGCCTGGTACGCGCAGCACCTCTACGAGCACTGGGCGTTCACGCAGGACGAGGAGTACCTGCGTGAGCACGCCTATCCGCTGATCCGCGAGATCTGCTGGTTCTGGGAGGACCGCCTGAAGGAGCTGGATGACGGCACGCTGGTCGCGCCCGACGGCTGGTCGCCCGAGCACGGACCGCGCGAAGACGGGGTGATGTACGACCAGCAGATCATCTGGGACCTGTTCCAGAACTACCTCGACTGCGCGAAGGCCCTGGGCGTCGACGAGGAGTACCAGGCGACCGTCGCCGACATGCAGTCGCGCCTGGCGCCCAACAAGATCGGCAGCTGGGGACAGCTGCAGGAGTGGCAGACCGACCGCGACGACCCGAACGACATCCACCGGCACACCTCGCACCTGTTCGCGGTGTATCCCGGCCGCCAGATCACGACGGGCGACGAGGAGTTCGCGGCGGCCGCGCTGGTGTCGCTGAAGGCACGCTGCGGTGAGAAGGAGGGCGTGCCGTTCACTGCCGCAACAGTGTCCGGCGACAGCCGCCGGTCGTGGACCTGGCCGTGGCGCACCGCGCTGTTCGCACGGCTCGGAGAGGCGGAACGAGCCGGGATCATGGTGCGCGGACTGCTCACGTACAACACCCTGTCGAACCTGTGGGCCAACCACCCGCCGTTCCAGCTCGATGGTAACTACGGCATCACCGGCGCGATCGCCGAGATGCTGCTGCAGAGCCACGACGGTGCGATCCGGCTGCTGCCTGCACTGCCCGAGGAATGGGGAGTGCAGGGATCGTTCTCGGGTCTGCGGGCCCGCGGCGGGTACTCGGTCAGCGTGGAATGGGTCGACGGCAAGGTGAGCACGTACGACGTGGTCGCCGACCGCGCCGCCGACGCCTCGCCGATCACGGTCATCGTCGATGGAGAGAGGCGCCGGGTGCGCCCGGCCGATCCGCGAACCGGTGAGCCGATGCGCGAGCTCGGTGATGGTGACGGCGGTGGAGACGGTGGCGGTGATGGTGACGGCGGTGGAAACACCGGTGGTGGAGACGGGGATGGTGGCTCCGGCGGTGGAGACTCCGGCGATGGAGGCTCCGGAGGCAACGGCTCGGGCGGTGCGGGTTCCGGAGGCTCGGGTGCCGGTGGATCCGGTGGATCCGTCGCTTCGGGTTCCGGCAGTGATTCCGGTGCGGATGCACTCGCGATGACCGGTGCTGCGGTGCCCGGCGGCCTCATCGCCGGCGCCCTCGCGACCATCGCAGGGGCGGGCGCCCTGATGACCCGCCGCGCCCGTCACATCGCCGACCTGCCGGGAGACGAGGAGCCCGCCTGAGTCCTGTCGGCGCCCAGACTGTCAGCATCCCGTCATCTGCGGATCGCGTGCGTCGCCGCCCCTGCAGGGCTACCTCGCCCCTGTTCAGTTACGTGAACGAGCAGGGGCGGCGTAGCTGAGCCGGGGCGGCGATGCGCTGGGCGGATGCTACCGAGCTGGGCGGATGCTACTGGAAGACGGCGCGCGCTACTGCGCGAGGCGCTCCGCCAGACCCGTGTAGGTCGCCGGGGTCAGGGCCAGCAGGCGCTGCTTGGCGGCATCCCCGATCTCGAGGTCCTGCACGAACTCCGCGAGCTCGGCGGCCCCGACGCGGTGTCCGCGCGTCAGCTCCTTCAGCAGGGCGTACGGGTCGGTGATGCTCGAGCGGCCGGCGACGACCTCGGCGCGGATGACCGTCTGGATCGCCTCGGCCAGCACCTCCCAGTTGTGGTCGAGGTCATCGAGCAGCACATCGCGCGACAGCGAGATCTCGTTCAGTCCCCGGCGCAGGTTGTCGAGCGCGAGCAGCGAATGCCCGAGGGCCACGCCGATGTTGCGCTGCGTGGTCGAGTCGGTCAGATCACGCTGCAGGCGCGAAGTCACCAGCGTCTGCGACAGCGAGCCGAGCAGCGCCGCCGAGAGCTCGAGGTTCGCCTCGGCGTTCTCGAAGCGGATCGGGTTGATCTTGTGCGGCATCGTCGACGAGCCGGTCGCGCCGGCGACCGGGATCTGCGCGAAGTAGCCGAGCGAGATATAGGTCCAGATGTCGGTCGCGAGGTTGTGCAGGATGCCGCCGGCGTGACGGATCCGGTCGTACAGCTCGACCTGCCAGTCGTGCGACTCGATCTGCGTGGTCAGCAGGTTGAAGTCGATGCCGAGGCCCTCGATGTACTCGCGGGCGAGCTGCGGCCAGTCGACCGAAGGCTCAGCCGAGAGGTGCGCCGACCAGGTGCCCGTCGCTCCCGAGAACTTCGCCAGATACTCCGAGCCGGCGATCTGCCCGCGCACGCGCTCGAGGCGCCACGCGAAGACGGCGAGCTCCTTGCCCATCGTCGACGGGGTCGCCGGCTGGCCGTGGGTGCGCGACAGCATGGCGGCATCCGCATGCAAGACGGCAAGCGACCGCAGCTTCGCGATCACGGCGTCCAGCGCGGGCATCCACACGCCCTCCACCGCGCGCTTGACCGTCAGCGCGTACGAGGCGGAGTTGATGTCCTCGCTGGTGCACGCGAAGTGGGTGAGCTCGGCGATGGCATCCAGCCCCAGCGACGAGAGCCGGTCGCGCACGAGGTACTCGACGGCCTTCACGTCGTGGCGGGTGACGGCCTCCTTCTCGGCGAGCCAGTCGATCTCGTCCTGCCCGAAGTCGCGGTACAGCGCCCGCAGGCGCTGCTTGTCAGCATCCGCCAGCGGTGACGTCTCGAACAGCGAGCGGTCGGTGAGCGCGATCAGCCACTCGACCTCGACCTCGACGCGGGCGCGGTTCAGGCCCGCCTCCGAGAGGTAGTCGGCGAGGCCCGAGACAGCGGCCTGGTAGCGGCCGTCGAGGGGGCTGAGCGGCTGGGTCGGAAGCGAGGGCAGAGAAGTCAGAGGAGTTCCTCCTGCTCGGGGCCCCGCATCGCGCGGGGCGACGAATGGGATGCCCGCACAGCCGGTTCGAGCTGGCTGAAGAGTCCGCGGGTCGCGGTCTCAATCATAGCGAGCACCGAATCGAACATCTCGGCCCCGGCGTAGTACGGATCGGGCACATCCATACTGGACGCGTGCGGGTCGAACGCGCGCAGCAGGGTGACCTTGCCCTCGTCGTCATCGGTGCGCGCCCAGGCGCGCAGGATGCGCTCGTGGGTGCGATCGAGCGCGACGATGAGGTCGTTGTCGGCGAAGGATGCCGCAGTGAACTGCTTCGCACGATGCAGCGATCCGTCGAAGCCGCGGCGCGAGAGCGCATCGATCGTGCGTTCGTCGGCGCGCTCGCCGACGTGCCAGTCGCCGGTGCCTGCGCTGGTGGAGACCATGCTCGAATCGAGGCCGTGGCGCGCGGCGACGGCACGCAGCACCACCTCGGCCATCGGCGAGCGGCAGATGTTGCCCGTGCAGACGAAGATGACGCGGAAGGGATCCGGGTCGGTCATCGCTCCATTCTGCCCCGATCGGCCGTCGTCCCCAATGACCTTCGCGCAGAAGTTGTCCACAGTTCGTGGGAATCGTGCGAAGTCGGATGCTGCCGCGCGCGCACTGTGGAGGCATGTACTCCATCGCGCCAGCCGAAGCCCCCACCAGCACCGAGATCTGGGCGGCGTTCGCCGCGCTGCGCCTGCTGCACGACGCCGAAGACCGTCTGGCCGCCGCTGAAGCAGTCGTCACGGGCATGGTCGCCGACGCGGCGTGGCACAACGAGGGCCTGGCGGCCCGTTCGCTGCGTGACGCACTGGGTCGGCTGCACGATGCGATCCGCGCCGAGATCGTGAGCGTGCAGGAGCAGCAGGGTGTCGCACGGGCGGCGGTGCGCTGATGAGCGACGCACTCGAGATCACCTCGGGCGGGGCCATCGCCATCGACTCGTCGATGGTGCGCGACATCGGTCATCGTCTGGGACAGGTCGCACACGAGGCGCAGGGTGCGGCGGAGCTGGTGCAGACCGCGTCGGCGACCTGTGCGCAGGCGCCGACGCTGGCCATCGGCACGGGCGGGATGATCGGATGCATGCAGCGCCTCGGCGCGCTCGCCGACGCCACCCGCACCCACGCGCACCGTGTCGAGCTGATGGCCGACACGTTCGAGCTGGTCGAGCTGCGCAACCGGCAGGCGGCCCTCGAGGTGCACCGACCGGAAGCGGCACTGGCGCTGCAGGCGCGCATCGACGAGCTGATCAGCGGTGACCCCGACATCGAGAACAAGGCCACCATGCTGGTCGCCGGATGGCAGGAGCAGCGGTTCGACGGCACCGGGGATCAGCCGCTCGACGACATGCTCGCGACGATCTTCCCGAGTACAGAGCTGTCGCCGCTCGGGCCGGGCGCTCTCGCGATCGCCTTCATGGCCGTCTCGCAGCTTGCGGCCAAGAGCGGTCAGGGGCTGTTGCCCTACGGCACGAAGCTGCAGGGCCCTCCGCCCCCGGTGCGCGTCGACCCGGTGACCAAGGGCACCACGACCCCGGTGTCAGGGGTGCGCGACTCGCTCTCCCGCATCCCCAAGGACCGGCCCGGTCAGGTCGTGGTCGAGAAGTACACGATGAAGGACGGCTCCGAGCGCTTCGTCGCGTATATCGACGGCACGCGCGCGGTGTCCTCCGGTTACAGCGACCCGTGGGACATGGGCTCGAACTGGGACCTGTACGTCGACCGCGATCAAGCGGCCTCGCAGGTCGCCGTCGACAAGGCGCTCGAGGCCGCCGGTGCGTCACCCGGTGACAGGGTCGACCTGGTCGGGTACTCGCAGGGGGCGGCCATCGCGAGCTTCACCGCGATGGAGGGCGTGTACGACGTGGGTGTGGTGGTCACTGCCGGTAATCCCACCGAGGCGTCGCTCGCGTCGGATCAGACGCTCGTCGACCTTCGGCACCGGGGCGACATCTTCTCGAATCTGGCGGGAGGCGGCAGCGCAGGCGGCACGGGCTCACCCGAGAGCTTCACCGCGGTGGCCGAGGTCGACGCGATGTCGCCGGTCGGCGCGCACCGACTCGAGGAGTACATCGACACCGCCGGGCAGATCGACGCCTCGGGAGACCCGAGGGTGCGTCAGCTGCAGGAGACGTTCTTCGCAGAACTCGGCGATGCGGAGCGCGTGGAGACGACGGAGTTCAAGGCCACGCGACCGTGAGCTCAGTCGCGGCGGCTCTTCTTCTTCTGCGGACGCAGGATCGCCCCGAACACGGCGTTGATGATCGAGATGATGATGGCGGCCACCACACCCCACCAGAACGACTCGACGTCGAGGCCCCAGGAGAACCCGCTGGTGATCCACGCCGTCAGCCACAGCAGGAACCCGTTGATGATGAACGAGATCAGCCCGAGGGTGAGGATGTACAGCGGGATCGCGACGATCTTGATCACCGTGCCGATGATCGTGTTCACCAGCGCGAAGATCGCCGCCACGACCAGGAAGGTCAGGGCCACCTGCAGCGTCTCACCCGGCGAGAACGGTCGGATGCTGACCTCGAGCACCGGGATGAGTGTGACGACCCAGATGGCGAAGGCGTTGACGATGACGCGGACGAGGAATCGCATGACTCGATCGTGCCACGTGTGGCCTGCGAAGTCAGCGGGTTGAGTTGTCGCAGAATCCGCGACAACTCGGTCGTTCAGGATTCCGCGCGGATGCCGGTCGCGATCACCTGGGCGAGTTCATCGACGGTCATCTGGCTCTGCGCGGCGTTCAGAACCAGATCGAAGGCGTCGTCGTCGCTGAAGTCGAGCGCGAATCCATTCAGTCTGAGGAAGATCAACGTCAGTACCAGGGACAGTCGCTTGTTCCCGTCGAACAGGGGGTGGTTCTGCGAAAGCGAACTAAGCAGGGCCGCCGCCTTCTGCTCAATGGTGACGTAGGCGTCTGTGCCGAACATGCTGGCGCTCGGGCGCGCCAGCGCTGAGAACAGCAGTCCCTCGTCGCGCACATGCAGACCGAGCTTCTCGACGACGGCGATCGCCTGTGCTGGCTCGATGTACTCGACCATCACGCGTCTTCGAGCCGTTTCATGACGTCGGCATACCGCTCGGTGATCTCGTCCGCGAGCGTCAGCACGCGGGCGGTCTTCGCCTCAGTGCTGGCGAAGCGTTCGGCTGCTTCGATCAGCACCGCATGCTTCGACATGTGTCGCGAGCGCGCAATCGCCTCGAGTTTCGCGTCGAGCTCTTCCGGGAGGCGCACCGTCATTGCCATACCAAAATGGTACCACCTGGTCTCGACGGACGCTCCATAGACTGATCCCGTGACCGAGCCGATTCTGCCCCGCATCCGCCCCGAGATCGCCGCGCTGCCGCCCTACCGCCAGGGCAAGCAGGCGGGACCTCAGGCGTTCAAGCTCTCGAGCAACGAGAACCCGTTCGATCCGCTGCCCTCGGTGCTCGAGGCGCTGCAGCACACCGCGCCGATCAACCGCTACCCGGATGCCACCGCCGGCGCCCTGCGCGAACGCCTCGGACAGAAGTACGGCGTTTCCGCCGACGCGGTGCACATCGGCACGGGCAGCGTGTCGATCCTCTATCAGCTCGTGATGGCGACAGCATCCGTCGGCGACGAGGTGATCTACGCCTGGCGCTCGTTCGAGGCGTATCCCGGCATCCCGCTGGTCGCCGGCGCAACGGGCATCCAGGTGCCCCTCACCGACGGCGCCCGGCACGACCTCGACGCGATGGCGGATGCGGTCACCGACCGAACCCGCGCGATCATCGTCTGCACCCCGAACAACCCGACCGGACCGATCGTCACCAGTGCCGAGTTCGCCGCGTTCGTCGACCGGGTCCCCGACGACGTGCTGATCATCCTCGACGAGGCCTACGCCGAGTTCGTCACCGCGCCCGATGCGGTCGACGGACTCGCCGAGCGCGTCTTCGAGCAGCATCCGAACGTCGTCGTGCTGCGCACCTTCTCGAAGGCGTTCGGACTGGCAGGGCTGCGGGTCGGCTATGCCATCGGGCATCCGAGGGTGCTCGACGCCGCACGCTCCACCGCGATCCCGCTCTCGGTCACCAGCGCCGCCGAGCGCGCCGCGATCGCCAGCCTTGACGCCGAGGCCGAGCTTCGCGACCGGGTCTCGACGATCGTCGCGCGCCGCACCCGCCTCGTGGCGGGCCTGCGCGCGCAGGGTTGGGACGTGCCGGACGCACAGGCGAACTTCGTCTGGCTGCCCACCGGCGAGGGCACCGACGCGGCGGCTGCGGCCTTCGTCGCGGCCGACCTCATCGTGCGCCCGTTCTCGGGCGACGGCATCCGCATCTCGGTCGGCGAAGAGCAATCGATCGATCGCGTGCTCGAGGTCGCCGCCGCCCTGCGCTGACTGCGCGCGCGCCACTTTCCTGCATCTGCCACATTGATCGATGTGGCAGATGCAGGAAGATGGCGCGGATGTCGGATGCTCGAATCTCCTGGATCCGGACACTTACTAGGGGCCCCGAATTATGAGTGACCGGGCATGCGCACCTCGGTAGCGTGGGGCCGTGACCTCGACCGAAACACCCCTCGTTCGCGTCCTGCAAGCCGACGGGAGCTACGCCCCGACCCCCGAAGCCGAGCAGTACCTGCCGCTCATCGACGCGCTCTCGGATGCCGAACTCGAGCAGTTCTACCGAGACATGGTCGTCATCCGCGCGATCGACACCCAGGCCACCAACCTGCAGCGTCAGGGGCAGCTCGCCCTGTGGCCGCCGAGCCGCGGGCAGGAGGCCGCGCAGGTCGGCTCGGCCCGCGCGGCACGCACGCAGGACACCCTGTTCCCCTCGTACCGTGAGCACGCGGTCACCCGCATCCGCGGCGTCGATCCGCTCGACATCATCTCGGTGATGCGGGGCAACTCGCACGGCGGCTGGAATCCCACCGACCCGAAGAACGGCAACACCCGCATCTACACGCTGGTGCTCGGCTCGCAGACCCTGCACGCCGCCGGCTTCGGCATGGGCCTGGTGCTCGACGGCAAGACCGCCACCGGTGACGTGGAGCGCGACGAGGCCGTGGTCGTCTACTACGGCGACGGCGCCTCCAGCCAGGGCGACGTGCACGAGGCCATGGTCTTCGCGGCCAGCTACAACGCCCCCGTGCTCTTCTTCCTGCAGAACAACCACTGGGCCATCTCGGTGCCCGTCGACACCCAGTCGAAGGTGCCGCTCGTCGGCCGGGGCGCCGGCTACGGCATCCCCTCGGTGCGTGTCGACGGCAACGACGTGCTCGCCAGCTACGCCGTCTCGCGCGCTCAGCTCGACGACGCGCGCGCCGGCGGCGGTCCCCGTGCGATCGAGGCGGTCACCTACCGCATGGGCGCGCACACCACCAGCGACGACCCGACCAAGTACCGCGGCTCCGACGAGGAGCAGGCCTGGGCCCAGCGCGACCCGATCACGCGCATGCGCGCCTTCCTCGAGGGGCGCGGAGCGGCGGCATCCCTCTTCGACGACGTCGAGACGGAGGCGGCGGATGCTGCCGAAGACCTGCGGTCGCGCACCGGTGCGCTCACCGCGCCGGGTCGCGAGCTGATGTTCGACCACGTCTACAGCGATCCGCACCCGCTGATGGATGAGCAGAAGGCGTGGCTCGACGACTACGAGGCGGCATTCGAAGGAGACGCGAAGTGACCATCGAGTCGATGCCCATGTCGAAGGCGCTGAACGCCGGCCTGCGCAGGGCCATGCAAGACGACCCGCGCGTGCTGCTGATGGGCGAGGACATCGGCCCGCTCGGTGGAGTCTTCCGCGTCACCGAGCATCTGCACCGCGACTTCGGTCCGCAGCGGGTGATCGACACCCCGCTGGCTGAATCCGGCATCGTCGGCACCGCGATCGGCCTCGCCATGGCCGGCTTCCGCACGGTGTGCGAGATCCAGTTCGACGGCTTCGTGTTCCCCGCCTTCGACCAGATCACCTCCCAGCTGGCGAAGATGACCAACCGGCACGAGGGTGCGCTGTCGATGCCCATCGTGATCCGCATCCCGTACGGCGGGCACATCGGCGCCGTCGAGCACCACCAGGAGAGCCCCGAGGCGTACTTCACGCACACCCCCGGACTGCGGGTGGTATCGCCGTCGACGCCGAACGACGCCTACTGGATGATCCAGGAGGCGATCCGCTCGAACGACCCGGTCATCTTCCTCGAGCCGAAGAGCCGGTACTGGGGCAAGGGAGAGGTCGAGCTCGAGGCATCCGCTGTTCCCCTGCACTCCTCGCGCATCGTGCGCCGCGGCAGCGACGTGACGCTCGTCGGTTACGGTGCAATGGTGACCACGCTGCTGCAGGCCGCTGCGATCGCCGAGGGCGAGGGCACCAGCTGCGAGGTCGTCGACGTGCGCTCGCTGTCGCCTGTCGACTACGGTCCCATCCTCGACTCGGTGCGATCCACCGGGCGGATGGTCTACGCGCAGGAGGCGCCCGGGCACACCAGCCTGGGCGGCGAGATCGCGGCGACCGTGATGGAGCGTGCGTTCTACGCCCTCGAGGCGCCGGTGCTTCGGGTCTCGGGCTTCGACGTGCCCTTCCCGCCCGCCAAGCTCGAGGGCGCCTATCTGCCCGACGCCGACCGCATCCTCGAGGCCGTCGACCGTTCGCTGGCCTACTGACCTGTCGTCATCTCGTTGAGCGAGCGAACAGTGCGAGCGATGCACTGAGCGAGCGAAGCGAGACGAAGTGACGAAACGCGATCACAAAGGACTCCGTCATATGAGCACTCAGACCTTCACCCTCCCCGACGTCGGCGAGGGGCTCACCGAAGCCGAGATCGTCGCCTGGAAGGTGGCGCCCGGCGACACGGTGGCCATCAACGACGTGATCTGCGAGATCGAGACCGCGAAGTCTCTCGTCGAGCTGCCGTCGCCGCACGCCGGCACCGTCGGCGAGCTGCTCGTCGCCGAGGGGGTCACCGTCGAGGTCGGCGCGCCGATCATCACGTTCGTCGAGAAGTCGGATGCTGACCACGCTTCTTCTGCGAGCCCTTCGTCTCGCTCCGATCGATCAGGAACCGATCAGGCGCCCGACGCGGCAGAGGGTGGCTCGGTGCTCGTCGGTTACGGTACGGGCGGTGGGGCGAGCTCACGCCGGCGGCGTCCTGCCGAGCGACCGGTGCGCACGTCGGTGGGCGTGATCGCGAAGCCCCCGATCCGCAAGCTCGCCCGTGATCTCGACGTCGACATCACCGAGGTGACACCCACCGGCAACGGCGGCGAGGTCACGCGCGACGACGTCGTGAAGCACGCCGAGCAGGCCAGCGTCTTCCGCAACATCGAGACGCCCGAGTGGGGAGAGGTGCGTGAGGAGACGCTCCCGGTTCCTGAGCGGGTGCAGCGCGACGATGCCGCGGGGCTGGCCCGTGGCATGAATCCGGTTCCTGAGCGAGCGCAGCGAGACGAAGGACGCACCGAGTCGATCCCCGTCAAGGGCGTGCGCAAGGCCACGTCGTCGGCCATGGTGCGCAGCGCCTACTCGGCGCCGCACGTCACCGTGTGGAAGGAGGTCGACGCCACCCGCACGATGGAGCTCGTCAAGCGGCTGAAGGCGTCGCCCGACTTCAGCGACATCCGGGTGTCGCCGCTGCTGATCATGGCCCGCGCCGTGATCTGGGCGGCGCAGCGCACCCCGATGGTGAACGCCGCCTGGGTCGACACCGACGGCGGTGCCGAGATCGTGCTGCGTCACTACGTGAACCTCGGCATCGCCGCGGCGACGCCGCGCGGGCTGATCGTGCCGAACATCAAGGATGCCCAGACGCTGGGCCTCAAGGACCTCGCCCGGGCGCTGAACCGGCTGACGCTCACCGCGCGCGAGGGCAAGACCAGCCCGGCCGACCAGCAGGGCGGCACGATCACGATCACGAACATCGGCGTGTTCGGGATGGACGCCGGCACCCCGATCATCAACCCCGGCGAGGCGGGCATCGTGGCGATGGGCACCATCGCGCAGAAGCCGTGGGTCGTCGACGGCGAGGTGCGTCCGCGCTGGGTAACGACCGTCTCGGGCTCGTTCGATCACCGTGTTCTCGACGGGGACGCGATGAGCCGGTTCGTCGCCGATGTGGCCGCGGTGCTCGAGGAGCCGGCCCTGCTGGTCGACTGACGGTTTCGGTCGCGTCGCTGACGTTCAGGTCGCAGTTTCGGTCGCTTCGCCGTCGTTCAGGTCGCAGAAAACGCCGCTATTCCTGCGGGAAAGCGGCGTTTTCTGCGACCTGAACAGGGGGGGAGGGATGCTGAGGTCGTCGGATTCGGGCAGAAGGCCGCTCCTCGAGTTGATAATGGTTCTCATTAGCATTTAGCATGGAGGTATGAACAAGTCCCTCGCCGCCCTCGCGCTCGCCGCAGCATCCATCGTCGTCCTGACGGGATGCTCGACAGCCGCGGGCGGAGCCGGATCCGGCGAGGGGGGCGACGCGCTCAGTGTGGTCGCCTCGACCAACGTCTACGGCTCGCTCGCCGCTCAGATCGGCGGTGACCGCGTCGAGGTCACCAGCCTGATCGACTCCGCGGCGAAGGACCCGCACTCCTACGAGGCGACCGCGCGCGACCGGCTGGCCGTGCAGAAGGCCGACCTCGTCATCGAGAACGGCGGCGGTTACGACGCGTTCATGACCGAGCTGCGCGAAGGATCGGATGCCACGGTCATCACCGCTGCGGAGTACTCGCACGACTACCCCGACGCCGTCGTCGAGGACGACGAGCACGCCGACGAGCACGACGAGCACGAGCACGCTGAGGGCGACCACGCGGAAGACGGGCACGAGGGTCACGACCACATCGCCGGCTTCAACGAGCACGTCTGGTTCGACGCGCACACCATCAGCCACGTCGTCGAGCAGATCGCCCACGACCTGGGTGAGCTCGACTCCGCAGGGGCCGCCGACTACGAGGCGGCCGCTGAATCGCTGATCGGCGAGCTGGAGGGCATCGAGGAAGAGCTGCACACGCTGCACGACCGCTACGGGGGCCGCACGGTGTTCATCACCGAGCCGCTGCCGGGCCTGCTGGCCGAGGCGGCCGGGCTCGACGACGTCGCCCCCGGGGGCTTCGCGTCGGCCGTGGAGGAGGGCAACGATGTCGCGCCGGCGACCATGCTCGATGCCCTCGCACTCATCGACGGCGGTGTCGACGCCGTGCTCGCGAACGCGCAGACCGGCGGCAGCGAGACCGAGCGGATCGAACAGGCGGCGAAGGATGCCGGAATCCCGGTGGTCACGTTCAACGAGCTTCTCGAGGCCGATCAGTCGTACGCTGAGTGGATGCGCGCAGCGATCTCGAACCTCACCGCCGCCCTCGGCGAATGAGCGGCGACTCCGCGAGCGCGCCGTCACCGGAGCCGCAGCCGTCCCCGTCGCCGGAGCCGCAGCCAGCACCCGTACCGCCGCACCCGTCACCGGCACCGCAGCAACCGGTGCTGCAGATCCGCGGGGCCGCCCTGAACCGGGGCAGCCGCGAGCTGTGGGCCGGCCTCGACCTCGACGTCGCACCGGGTGAGTTCATCGCCGTGCTCGGGCCGTCGGGCTCGGGCAAGACCACCCTGCTGCGCAGCATCCTCGGTCTGCAGCCGCTGTCGGCCGGCAGCATCCGCGTCACCGGGCAGCCCGCACGGCGCGGCAACCGCCGCATCGGCTACGTGCCCCAGCAGCGTCCGCTGCCCCCTGACACCAGCATGCGCGCCCGCGACCTCGTCGCGCTCGGAGTGCGCGGCTCGCGCTTCGGCCCGCCGATCCCGCGCCGCGGCGACCGTGCACGGGTCGACGCGCTGCTCGCCGGCGTCGGCGCGTCGCACTACGCAGAGCGCCCGGTCGGGCTGCTCTCCGGTGGCGAGCAGCAGCGGCTCCGCGTCGGACAGGCCCTCGCCGACCAGCCCGCGCTGCTGCTCTGCGACGAGCCGCTGTCGAACCTCGACCTCGCCAATCAGCGCGGGGTGACCGACATCATCGAGCGCCAGCGGCGCGAGCACGACGCGGCCGTGCTGTTCGTCACGCACGACATCAACCCGATCCTGAGCCGCGTCGACCGCATCCTCTACATCGCCGGCGGACGCTTCGTGCTCGGCACCCCCGACGAGGTGCTGCAGAGCCGCGTGCTCACCGACCTGTACGGCACGCCGGTGTTCGTGCTGCGCGCGGGTGACCGGCTCGTCGTCGTCGGTGTTCCCGACGCCGAACCGCATCACGACCACGGCGACGACGACGGGCCGTCCCAGGGAGGCCACGCGTGAGCCCCCTGATCGACTGGGGCGACGTCTTCTCGTTCCAGGACTACGGCGAGCTGCTCGCCCTGCTCTCGAACTCGCTGATCGCCGGCGCCGTGCTCGGCATCGTCGGCGGACTCATCGGCGTCTTCGTGATGCAGCGCGACCTCGCCTTCGCCGTGCACGGCATCAGCGAGCTGTCGTTCGCGGGCGCCGCCGCGGCCCTGCTGTTCGGCGGCAGCGTGGTCGCCGGATCCATCGGCGGTGCGCTCGCCGCGGCGATCCTCATCGGCATCCTCGGCTCACGCGCACGCGACCGCAACTCGATCGTGGGCGTGCTGATGCCGTTCGGGCTCGGACTCGGCATCCTCTTCCTCTCGCTCTACGACGGCCGCAGCGCCAACCGCTTCGGACTGCTCACCGGCCAGATCGTGTCGGTGTCGAACCCCGACCTCGGCTGGCTGATCGGCATGAGCATGATCGTGCTCGCAGGGCTCCTGCTGATGTGGAACCCGCTCAGCTTCGACTCACTCGACCCCGAGTCGGCGGCAGCCCGCGGCGTGCCCGTGCGGGCAGTGAACCTGGTGTTCATGCTGCTGCTCGGGCTGATCGTCGCGGTGAGCGTGCACATCATCGGCGCACTGCTGGTGATGGCGCTGCTGGTGACGCCCGCCGCCGCGGCCATGCGCCTCAGCGCCGGTCCGGTGGCGGTGCCGCTGCTGTCGGCGCTGTTCGGGTTCGTCTCCGCCGTCGGGGGCATCATGCTCGCCCTGGCGGGCACCCTGCCGGTGAGCCCGTACATCACCACCATCTCGTTCCTGATCTACGCCGGATGCTGGCTGGCGCAGCACCTGCGCCGTCGCACCCGACGCATAGCCAATGGGTGAGATCATGGATGCCGGGGGCCGACACTTCAGAAAGGCGACTTCCCTTGAGCGACGCGCATGAGCCGGGCGGACAGCAGAACGGCGACTTCTTCGATCAGCTGCTGACGACCGCACCCAAGGGGGATCACTCGGCGTTCACGCCGGCGTTCCGCGGCTACGACAAGGCCGAGGTGGATGCCGCCATCGCCACCCTGAAGGATCAGATCACCAGGCTCACCGCCGACCTCGACGGGGCGGGTGCCCGGCACAGCGCCGAGCTCGCTGCCGTGCGCGGCGAGGGGGAGCAGTCGCTCGCCGGTGCGCTCGCCGACAGTGATGCCCGGGTGGCGCGTCTCGAAGAGCAGCTCGCCGCCGCGCAGGCGCAGGCCCAGAGCTCGGCCGAGCAGGTGCTGGCGCTCACCGCCGAGCTCACGGCCGCACCTGCCGCTTCGCCGGATGACGCGGACGCCGACGAGCCGCAGAGCCGCCAGCAGTTCGAGGCCGTGCTGCGCGTGGCCGAGGAGCAGGCGAGCGTGCTGATCCACAACGCCGCCACGCAGGCGGAGCGCCTGCTCGAGGCGGCGCGCGAGGAGACCGAGGCCAAGCGCGCTGAACTCGCCGCCGACGTCGCGCGGCTCACGGCGCAGGCGCAGCAGGATGCCGACCAGGTGCGCCTGAAGATCGACACCGAGCTGACCGCGCACGAGGCGCGGCTCGAGCGCGAGGCCGCGCACGCCGCCGAGAAGGTGGTGCAGGCCGAGCAGGAGGCCGCTGCCGTGCGCACCGAGGCTGAGAAGGGGGCGGCCGCGCTGCGCGCGATGGTCACCCGCGAGACCACCGACATGCGCTCGGATGCTGAGCGCGAGGTGCGCGAGATGAACGCGCGCGTGCTGGAGTTCGAAGAGACGCTCACCCGTCGTCAGGACGACGCGCAGCAGGAATTCCTCATGCTGCACAATCAGGCCGTGGCGCACGCCGAGCGGATCACATCGGATGCCAACGAGCAGGTCGCCGCGTCGCTGGAGCACGCGCAGCGGATCTCGGGCAAGGCCGACGGCTATGAGCGGCTGATGCGGTCACAGGCGCAGGCCATCGAGGCCGAGGCGCAGGTGAAGGCCCGTGAGACGCTGGAGCGCGCCCGCGCGAAGGCGCAGAAGATCGTCGACTCGGTCACCGGTCACGCGACCGGCGTGCTGCGAGACGCCGAGGATCAGGCGCGTCAGCTGCGCTGGCAGCAGCAGCAGCTGACGAGCTTCATGTCGGAGGTGCGCGAGCTGCTGCGCCCGGAGGGCGTGCTCACCGGGCCGCCGGCGACAGCATCCGATGTCTCCGATGCGCTCCGCGACGACGCCTCCGACGCCGAGATGGATGCCGACGCCGACGCCGAGACGGACGACGACACCGACGCCGAGACGGCCTCCGACGAGGGCTTCCGCGGTGACGAGCCGCTCGACGACGAGCCCTCGGCGTCCACCGACTGAACGATCAGGCACCCGGCCTAGACTCGGATCATGGCTCAGCGGAACACCTGGCAGCGCGAGCGCGTGCGCGACGCGCTCGCCGACGCGCGCGGATTCGTGAGCGCGCAGAGCCTGCACGCCGATCTGCGTCAGGCGAACACTGGCATCGGCCTCGCGACGGTCTACCGGGCGCTGGCGGGACTGGCGGCGTCGGGCGAGGCGGACTCGCTGCAGAGCCCCGAGGGTGAGGCCCTCTACCGGGCGTGCACCACGCAGGAGCATCACCACCACCTGATCTGCCGGTCGTGCGGCCTCACCGTCGAGATCGAGGCCAAGGACGTCGAGCAGTGGGCCAAGCGCACGGCGGCGGTGCACGGCTTCCGTGATGCCGAGCACGTCGTCGACATCTTCGGTCTGTGCGCGTCGTGCGCGAACCGGCTCGACGGGCCCGGCGCGTGAGAACCGCCGAGGCGCCCGCCCGCAGTCACGCGCACACGCATTCGCGCATCCGCCGGGTGCCCACCCTGCCGGCGATCGGCATCGGGGTGGCGATCGTGGCCGTGCTGGTGCTGATCGACGTGTTCGCGCCGGCGCTGTTCGCCGATGCGCTGCCCACGCGCGCGCAGGACGGTCTGACCCTCACCCTCAGCGTGCTGATCGAGGCGCTGCCGTGGGTGATCCTCGGCGTGCTGCTGTCGATCGTGGTGCAGGTGTGGCTGCCGTCGGATGCGGTGCAGCGCTGGCTGCCGCGAAACGCATGGGCGCGACGTGCGGTGCTGTCGCTGCTGGGCATGTTCATCCCGGTGTGCGAGTGCGGCAACGTGCCCTTCGCGCGCGGCCTGATGATGCGCGGCCTCGCGCCCGCCGAGGCGCTGACCTTCCTGATCGCCGCGCCGATCGTCAACCCGATCGTGATCCTCACCACGCACGCCGCGTTCGGCTGGGACGGGGGGATCCTCGTCGCTCGTCTGGTGGGCGGATTCCTGATCGCGAACCTCATCGGATGGATCTTCAGCCGCAGTCGTGATCCGGAGGCGATGCTGACCACCCGCTTCGTCGAGACGTGCGAGCAGGTCGCGCACGAGCCGGGATCGCCGGCCCGTCGCAGCCTGGTGCAGTTCCTGGTCGAGCTGCGCGCGGTCATGCCGGCGCTGGTCATCGGATCGGCGCTGGCCGGTGCGGTGCAGGTGCTCGTGCCTCGCGACGTGCTGCTGGCGATCGGATCGAACCCGCTGCTGTCGATCCTGGCGATGGTGGCGCTGGCGATGACGGTCGCGATCTGCTCGAACGTCGACGCGTTCTTCGCCCTGTCGTTCGCCTCGACGTTCTCGTCGGGTGCGATCATCGCCTTCCTCATCGTCGGGCCGCTGGTCGACGTGAAGATGATCGCCCTGCTGCGCACCACCTACACGACGCGCGTGATCGCGGCCGTGGTGGGCGTGGTGATCCTCTCCGCGTGCGCGATCGGGATCGGGGTGAACGTCTTTGGCTGAGCACTCGGATGCCGGACACGCGGAGCCTTCGACGGCGCACGCCCTCGCCACCCGGTGGCTGGGGGTGGGGCTCGCGACGGTGGTGTCGGTCGTCACCCTCGGACTCGCCGTCACCGGGCGCCTGACGCTGTACATCAGTCCCGAGACGGTGTGGTTCGCCGCTGCCGCGGCGGTGGTGACGCTGGTGCTCGCGGTCTGGTCGTGCACGCTGCCGCTGGGCGCGGAGGGCGACCACGACCACACGGCTCGCGAGGACGGATCGGATGCTGCCGCTGCGCGGCGTCGGATGCTGCAGACCGGCGCCGTGGTGACCGGCGGCGTACTGGCCTCGGGCGTTGTGATCGCCGGGCTGCTGATGCCACCGGCATCCCTCTCTGCGGAGCTCGCGGTCTCGCGGGCCGGGGAGTCGCCGACCCTGTTCGCGGGCGCGGATGATGTGTCGCTGGGAGTGGCCGACACCACGACGTTCGGCGTCGGGGAGTGGTCGACGGCCTTCGCCACCTCGACGCGTCCCGAGAACTACGACGGCGCGCCGGTCACTCTGGTGGGCTTCGTCACGCCCGACGAGGGCGGTGACGTGAACTTGACGCGCATGGTGATCACGCACTGCGTGATCGACGCGCAGACCGCGTCGGTTCCGGTCGCCGGATCGGGCCTGACCGAGTCGTACGAGACGGGACAGTGGATCGAGGTCACCGGCACGGTGCGCGCCGACGATGACGGCACCCTGCGCATCGAACCCGACTCGGTGACCGAGATCGATGAGCCGAAGGACCCGTATGAGTACTGACGGCACCGGCGAGCCGCCACTCACCCGCGCCCAGCTGCGTGCACAGCGCGCCGCCCAGGCCGCGCAGGAGAACCCGACGGTTCCCGACGCCGGCGTTCCCGAGGCTCCCGTCCCCGGTGTTCCCGAGCAGCCCGAGGCTCCCGCTGCCGGCATCCCCGCCGCCGAGGCTCCCACCGCACCGCCGGTGCCCACCCCGACCACCCCCGTCACCACCGGCATCCCCGCCGCCGCATACGAAACGGGGGCCGACACACCAGATGTCGGACGATCCCCGGCATCCGGTCCGACATCTGGCGTGTCGGCCCCCGAAGTGTCACCCGCCCGCCGCCAGACCCCGGAACCCCGCGAAACCCCCGCCCGCGACCGGCGCTTCGCGCTCACGCTGTGGTCGGTGCTGGGCGTGCTGGCGCTCATCGTCGGCATCCTCGGCGTCGTCAGCGTGACGCAGGGTCCCCGCCTCAGCGAGGTGCAGGTCGACCCCGCTCAGGCGATCGAGACGTCGGGGAGCCGGATCATCCTCACCGCCAACCAGCGCCTCGAGACGATCGACGCCGCCCAGGTGACGGTCGAGCCCGCCGTGCCGTTCACGGTCGATGCCACCGGCCGCTCCGTCGGCGTGCGCTTCACCGCGCCGCTCGACGACTCGACGACCTACCAGGTCACAGTCGCCGGGGTGACCGCCGTCGGCGGTGGGCCGTCCAGCGATCTGGCGACCTCGTTCACCACGCCCGCGTCCGAGATCTTCCTGCTGCAGCGCGCGGTCGACGGCGACGACAAGATCTTCACCACCGATCTGTCCGGTGAGCGGGCGACGCCCGTGTTCACGCATCCGCGCATCGACGACTACCGCGCGACCGGCGACCAGCTCGTCGTCGCTGTGGAGGAGGACGACGGAACGCGACTGCTGGTGATGAACCGCGACGGCTCGGATGAGCGCGAGCTGCAGCTGCCCGGTGACGGCTACGTGACATCCGTGCAGGTCTCGGACCGTGGTGGTCTGGTCGGCTACAGCTACTCCGATCGCGAGCTGACCGAGACATCGGGCCGGGCCAGTGTGCTCGTCACGCAGCCGCTGCGCGGCGAGGGCGAACCGCGCGTGGTGCAGATCGACGGTGCCGACGCGAGCATCGCCGAGTGGCAGTTCGTGCCCGATTCGTCGTCGCTGCTGTTCATCGACTTCGACGGCGCGCTGAGCCTGGAGGACCCCACCGGCGACGCCGGCGTGCAGTCCATGGGCATCGCCGCCAGCATCCTCGGCGTCACGCGCACCACCTACACGGCGATCATCGAGCGCGCCGACGCGAGCATCGTCGAACTGAACCTCACCGACGGCTCGGAGGAGCCGCTGACCGAATCCGACCCCGACTACGGCCCGCCGACCTCGATCGAGACGTTCCCCGGCGGCACGCTGCGCCACATCGTGCAGCGCGACGACACGGGCATGCCGACCGGGCAGGCGGTCGTGAAGGTGGACGACGACGGCACGGCGACGGTGATCACCGAGGTCAGCGGCACCGACTCGATCCTGCAGGTCTGCGCGTCGCCGAGCGGGCAGTACGCCGCAGTGGCGATCGCCCCCGACCTGCCGACCAACGACTACGACGACCTGCTGCTGCCGCTGCCGAGCACGCTGCACACCCAGCTGATCGACCTGCGCGGTGATGAGGAGATGCCGAGGCTCAGCGGCTTCGACATCTCATGGTGCCGCATGGCGCCCTGACGTGGGCGAGGGGAGGATCGGATGCTGAGGCGCGCTGCGCGCGATGACCTGCTCGGGCTGCCGTTGGAGGTGGCACCCCGACTGCTCGGCGCCCAGCTGGTCACGGTCGTCGACGGCGTCGAGACGCGGCTGCGGATCACCGAGGTCGAGGCGTACCACGGGCTCGGCACCGGCAACGTGCCCGATCCCGGATCGCACGCGCGCATGGGGCCGACGGCGCGCAACGCCACGATGTGGGGCGAGCCCGGCCACCTGTACGTGTACCTGAGCCACGGCATCCACTCGTGCGTGAACGTCGTCTGCGGTCCTGAGGGGGTCGCCGGCGGAGTGCTGCTGCGCGCCGGCGAGGTGATCGAAGGATCGGATGCTGCCGCCGAGCGCCGCGGCATCGCCACGCCCCTGTCGCGCATCGCGCTGCGCGACCTGGCGCGCGGACCTGGCCGGCTCGGGCAGGCGGTGGGACTGCGGCACGCGCTGCACGACGGCATCGCCTTCGCCTCGGGCGCCGAGCAGAACGGCGCCACAGTCGCGCTGTGGTGGCCGGATGCCCCCGTGCAGGTCTCGTCGGGGCCACGGGTGGGCGTGGCCGGGGTCGCCGGGACGATGGCCTTCCCGTGGCGGTTCTGGATCACCGGAGACCCGACGGTTTCGCCCTTCCGCTGGGGGCGCGGGGCGGCCGACGCCGCACGTGCAATCGTCGACGGCGCGTGAGCGCGGCTGCTCAGTCGGTGACCGAGCAGCCGCACGACTCGCGCACGCGCAGCTGCGTCGCGAACTCGACGTAGCGCGGCACGGTGTCGGGCTCGAGCAGCGCGCGGATCGCCGTCTCGGCCATCTGCTCGCGCGGCTGCACGACGGTCGTGATGCGCGGCCACACGTAGTCGACCGCGGTCGTGCCGTCGAACCCGACGATGGCCACATCTTCGGGAACGCGCACACCGCCCTGGCGCAGCGCGGTCAGCAGGCCCGTGGCGATCTGATCCGAGGCCGCGAGCACGGCACGGGGCAGTGCGTCTCCCCGTGCCAGCTGCTGGCCCACGTCGTAGCCGCCCTCGTACGAGAACGTCGTGTGCACGAGCGCGCCCGGTGTCAGCTGTGCGGCGCCGAGCGCCTCCCGCCAGCCGCGCTCGCGGCCGTCGTGGCGCGCGGCGCTGCCGATGAAGGCGATGTCGGTGTAGCCGTGCTCGATCAGGTGCTCGACGCCCATCCGCGCGCCGGCGGCGAAGTCGACCCCGACGCCGGCGAGGCCGTCGGTGTCGCCGAACTGTCCGATCATGACGGTGGGGATGTTGAGGGTCTCGACGAGTGCCTGCTCGCCTGCGGTCAGCACGCTCGCGATGATCAGCCCGCTGACCTGCCGTGAGACGAGATCGCGGATCTGCTCGGACGTGGTCACCTGCATCCGGTCGCTGTTCACGATCAGCAGCTGCTTCGAGCGGTCGGCGCTCGCCTGGTCCAGCGCGTGGCACAGTTCGGCGAAGAAGGGGTTGCGGTTGTCGTTCACCAGCAGGCCGAGCATGTCGGCCTGCCCCTTCGACAGCGCGCGGGCCGCGAGGTTCGGCCGGTACCCGAGCACTCGCACGGCGTCGAGCACGCGCTCCTTGGTCAGCGGGGCGACCGCCTTGGGGCCGTCGTTGAGCACGTAGCTGACCACGGCTGTGCTCACACCGGCGTACCGGGCGACGTCGGCTCGGGTGACCGGGCGGGGTCGTGCGTCATCCGACATGCGGGTCTCCCATGTCGGGGATCGTCAGGCGCTCGCCGTCGCGTCGGGCGGATGCATGCGCGATCACGCCGGGAAGGGTGAACCGCGCCGCCTGCCAGGCGTTCACCGGTGGCAGGGTCTGGTCGGTCACGGCGCGCACGAAGTCATCGACCAGGAAGTGATGGCTGCCTTCATGGCCATTGGGCAGCGCTCGCAGCTCAGCGGGGATCCGCTCGCGGTCGGCGGCATGGATCTCGGCGTATCCCGAGACGAACGCCTCGCGCAGGGCGGGGGCGACGTGCGCGAGCGAGGGATCGCCGGGTGAGAGCGAGGCATGCGTGTCGATGAGGTGCGAGATGTCTTCGACGCCCTCGCGGTTCTGCCACACCGTCGTGGTCGCCAGCTGCTCGAAGGAGCCCTCGGTGCCGAACCAGCGGAAGCGGGACTCGCGCAGGTGTGAGGGGTACCCGACCCGGCGGAACTCGTTGACGCGCATCGATCCGCCTGCGGCGAGCTCGAACAGCGCTGTGGCGTTGGAGAAGTCGTTGTCGAACCGGCTCACCGAGCGGTCGAACACCCCGTCACCGCGCTGGTCGACCACGCCGATCGCCGATACCGCGGTCGCGTGCGTCGGCCAGGCGCCGAGCACGCCGCCGATCGAGTGCGTCGGGTACAGCAGCGGCGGGTAGCTGGCAGTGGACTTCCAGTCATCGCCCCCGGAGTACTGGTAGGCCTCGTAGAAGCCGAGGTCCATGTCGTGCACGTAATCGCCCTCGCCGTAGAAGAGGCGGCCGAAGGCCCCCTCGGCGAGCTTCTGGCGGGCGAACACCGTCGACGGGTTGTAGTAGCTGGTCTCGCCCATCATGTAGGTCAGACCGGTCTCGCGCACCGCATCGATGATCGCCGCGATCTCGTCGACCGTGATGGCCATGGGCACTGCCGAGTACACGTGCTTGCCGGCGCGCAGCGCCTGCACCACGAGCGGACCGTGCGTCCAGCGCTGCGTGAAGATCGCGACGGCGTCGAGCGGCGAGTCGAGCATCTCGTCGAAGCTGTCGAAAGTCCCGGCCAGTCCGGCGGAGCGCACCAGTTCATCGGCACGCGATGATATGACGTCGGTCACGTGCACGCCGGCGACGCCGGGGTGGTGATGGAACAGGGTTGCGAACTGACCGGCGAACTGGCCCGCGCCGACGAGCCCCAGAGTGAACGCCATGGCTTGAAGTCTTTCACCGGATATCTACGGGTGTCAACTGGAAAGGGGGTCCCGGAGCCTTGCCCCTCAGTAGGGCTCCGGAACCCCCGTGCTCCCCAGTGATCTACGCGGGTAGAGTAACACGGATCGCACAACAGCGCACCCGCTTTCCCGGGCCCGGGTGCGAAGTGCGCAGCTTCGTCGTGCTAGACTGACTCTTTGTCTGCGCGCTCTCCTGTGCGCAGTTCGCATGCTGTTGCCTTCCGGGGCGCGGTGTGCCGACAAGGGATCTTGGGTGGGGCCGTCCGGCCCCACGGTATTGAAGGAGTCACAACTATGGCAGCAGTGTGCCAGGTGACCGGTGCTGTTCCCGGCTTCGGTCACAACATCTCGCACTCGCACCGCCGGACGAAGCGCCGCTTCGACCCGAACGTGCAGAAGAAGACTTACTACGTGCCGTCGCTCGGTCGTAAGGTCACCTTGAACGTGTCCGCCAAGGGCATCAAGGTGATCGACGCTCGCGGTATCGAGAAGGTCGTCGCGGACCTCAAGGCGAAGGGTGTGAAGCTCTAATGGCCAAGAAGGCTCAGGACGTTCGTCCGATCATCAAGCTCCGTTCGACGGCGGGCACCGGTTACACGTATGTGACCAAGAAGAACCGTCGTAACACCCCCGACCGCCTCGTGCTGAAGAAGTACGACCCGGTGGTTCGCAAGCACGTCGAATTCCGAGAGGAGCGTTGATCCATGGCTAAGAAGAGCAAGATCGCTCGCAACGAGCAGCGCAAGGTCATCGTTGAGCGTTACGCAGAGCGTCGCGCCGAGCTGAAGAAGACCCTGGTCGACCCCAACGCGACCGACGAGGCCCGCGAGGCCGCACGCATCGGCCTGCAGAAGCTGCCGCGCAACGCGTCGCCCGTGCGCGTGCGCTCGCGTGACGCCATCGACGGCCGCCCCCGTGGCATGCTCACGAAGTTCGGCATCTCGCGTGTCCGCTTCCGTGACATGGCTCACCGCGGCGAGCTGCCCGGCATCACCAAGTCGAGCTGGTAAGCAGCATCCGCTTGCAGAAGGGGCGAGGATCATCACGATCCTCGCCCCTTCTGCGTGCCCGCCCGCACGTGCCCGGGCGCGGCCTCGCCCTCGCCCTCGCACGAAATGCAGGACTTCGCACGAAACGGAGGGCGCATTCGGGCATCCGACCCTGCGTTTCGTGCGATCTCCGTCGTTTCGGATGCCCGCACTCGTCCTCCACAACGGCGCTGCGCGCCGGAGTTGCTCACAATTCCCGTGATCCCGGCCCCGCGGGTGGTCGGTTCGGAGCGAGACTCTGCGGATGGATCCGGTTGAAGAGCTCCGCCGCCGCGGCGGCATCGCACGCACTCGCACGCTGATCGCGGCCGGCGTCTCGGCATACGCGCTGCGCCAGGCCAAGGCGGCGGGCGCGGTGATCCGGCCGCGGAACGGCTGGGTCGCGCTGCGCGACGACCCGACCCTGGCGCAGCTCACCGCCGAGCGCGGTGTGCTGCTGAGCTGCGTGACGCTCGCCCGAGCGCGTGGCCTGTGGGTTCCGGATGCCCGTGGAGTGCACGTCGCAGCGCCTCCACACGGCTCGCGCATCAGCGTGCCCGAGGGAGCGGTGGTGCATTGGGCGAAGCCCGTCGTGCCCCGAGATCCGGATGCTGTCGAGGACGACCTTCGCAACGCCCTCGCGCTGATCGCGCAGTGTCAGCCATTCGAGACGGCGCTGGTGATCTGGGAATCCGCGCTGAACAAGGGACTCGTCGACCGGCAGGCACTCGCCCGGCTGCCACTGCCCGCGGCTGCGGCGGCTGTGCTCGAGCGGGCGCGTCCGTTCGCCGACTCCGGCCTCGAGACGATCTTCATCCACCGGCTGGGCTGGCTGCGACTGCCCATGCTGCCGCAGGCCTGGGTGCTCGGCCGTCGTGTCGATCTGCTCATCGGCGAGCGGCTCGTGATCCAGATCGACGGCGCGACGCACACTGGTGCGCAGCGGACCCGTGATATCGAGCACGATGCGCTGCTCAAGCTGCGCGGCTATCACGTGCTGCGGTTCAGCTACGAGCAGATCATGGAGCACTGGGAGCAGGTGCAGGCCATCGTCATGGAGGCGATCGCCCAGGGGCTGCATCTTCCGCAGCAGTGAGTCGCACGAAATGCAGGACTTCGCACGAAACGGAGGGCGCATTCGGGCATCCGACCCTGCGTTTCGTGCGATCTCCGTCGTTTCGTGCGACGGCTCGCACATCGAACCCGCACACCCGGCGAACCGAAATCTGTGACGCATGTGACAGAAGTGGCCCGACACGCATGGAAAACACTCCGAAACCCGCGAAATGACGCGGAAATCCCGGTCTCGGTTGGTACATTCGAGGCGGTCGATCCGACCAACGGGGGAAAGCACCTCCGCACAACAAGAAATGCGACGGACATCGTCGCTGGAGGATGACATGGCTGACAAGTCCATCACCAAGACCGAGCTCGTCGCGAGCATCGCTTCCGCCACCGGCGAGAGCCAGGCCACGGTGTCGCGCGTGCTCGACTCGCTCTTCGGCACCGTCTCCGACGCTGTCGCCAAGGGCAGCAAGGTCTCGATCCCGGGCTGGATCTCGTTCGAGCAGGTCGACACCGCTGCCCGCACCGGCCGCAACCCGCAGACCGGCGCCGAGATCAAGATCCCGGCCGGCAAGCGCGTCAAGGTGACCGCAGGCTCCAAGCTGAAGGCAGCGGTCAAGTAAGACCGCTTCCGCGAAGAAGGGCCGTCCTCCGGGGCGGCCCTTCTTCATTCCCGGCCCACCTTCGCACCCACGGCAGGCTGCCCCCGGGCCGGGGCACACAGCTATTCGGCCTAGGCTGGAACGGTGAACCCGTACCGTCTCGCTGGCCTGGCGATCCTCGTCGTCAGTGCGGTCGCAGGGCTCATCGCCGCCCTCGTGATCGGCGGCGGTGCCGTGCCCCCGAAACTGCTCGACCCCGGCCCCATCGTCATGTGGGGACTCCCCGCCGTCAAACTGTTCGCCAACCTCGGCGCGGCCGCGATGCTCGGCTCGCTCGTGCTCGCACTGTTCGCCCTGCGCAGCGGGTCGCGCCCGTTCGATGTGGCGCTCGACACCGCATCCGTCGGAGCTGCGGTCTTCACCGTCGCATCCGGCCTCACCGCCTTCCTCACCTTCATGGCGGCGTTCAACCCTCAGCTCAGCGCCGACAACTCGTTCGGCGAGCAGTTCGGACGCTTCCTGCTCGAGCTGCCGCTGGGCCAGGCATGGCTGATCACCACGCTCATGGGCGCGGTGATCACCCTGCTGGTCTTCGGCTGGCGCAGCTGGACGGGCACGATGCTCACCGCGGTCCTCGCCGCCGCGGCGTTCATCCCGATGGCGACGCAGGGTCACTCGGGCGATGTCGAGGGGCACACCGTCGCGGTGAACTCGATCCTGCTGCACACCGTCGGCGCGGCCGTGTGGGTGGGCGGTGTGCTGCTGCTCGTGGTGCTGCGAGGGCTGGGCAAGAGGGCGAAGTCGGATGCTGACCGCATCGACCTCCCCGTGCTGGTCTCGCGGTACTCGTCGCTGGCGATCGCGGCGTTCGTGGTGGTCGCGGTCTCGGGCGTCGCCCGCACCGTCGTCGCCCTCGGAGAGTGGAGCGAACTGCTCTCGCCGTACGGGCTGATCGTGCTCGGCAAGGCCGCGCTGCTGCTCGGGCTCGGTCTGTTCGGCGCGTGGTACCGCCGCCGGCTGATCCCGCATCTGGCCGGAGAGCGCGAGAAGCGCGCGTTCTGGACCCTGATCCTGGGCGAGCTCGCGCTGATGGGCGCCGCTTCGGGCGCCGCTGCCGCGCTCGCGCGCACACCCCCGCCGCTCGGCGAGGAGGCGCCGGCGGTGCAGACCCCCGCGCAGCGACTGACCCGCTCGGAGCTGCCGCCAGAGCTGACCGTCGATCGCTGGTTCACCGCGTTCGACTGGGACATCCTGTGGATCGTCGCTGCCGGCTTCGGCGTGTTCCTGTACATCGTCGGTCTGCGGCGCATGCGTCAGCGCGGCGACCGCTGGCCGGTGCAGCGCACCGTGTTCTGGATGACCGGCCTCGCGCTGCTGCTGTGGGTCACGTGCGGCCCGATCAACGCGTATCAGGAGTACCTGTTCAGCGTGCACATGCTCGGTCACATGCTGCTGGGCATGGGCATCCCGCTGCTGCTGGTGATGGGCGCCCCCGTCACCCTCGCGCTGCGCGCGATCCACAAGCGCGACGACGGCACACGCGGCGGACGCGAGTGGATCCTGTGGGCGGTCAACTCGCCGTACTCGCGGTTCATCACCCACCCGTTCGTCGCCGCGGGCGTCTTCGTGCTCTCGCTGTGGGCGTTCTACTTCTCCGACCTGGTGCGCTGGGCGATGTACGACCACCTGGGTCACGAGTGGATGATCATCCACTTCCTCATCTCGGGCTACCTGTTCGTGCTCACGCTGGTCGGCGTCGATCCGATCCCGTACCGGCTGCCGTACGCCGGCCGCCTGATCACCCTGATCGCGGTGATGGCCACGCACGCGTTCTTCGGCATGGCGATCATGATGCAGGAGGGGCTGATGGTCGCCGAGTGGTTCGGGTCGATGGGTCGCACCTGGGGCCCGACGCCGATGGAGGACCAGTACATCGGCGGCGGCATCGCGTGGTCGGTGGGCGAGATCCCGACGCTGATCCTCGCGATCACCGTCGCGATCCAGTGGTCGAGATCGGATGCCCGACTGCAGCGTCGACGCGATCGGCACGCCGATCGCACGGGCGATGCCGAGCTGGAGGAGTACAACGCCAAGCTCGCGAAGATGGCCGCGCGGGACCGTCGCCAGGCGGTGCGCGATGGCGGCTGAGCGGGTCGACGGACATCGGCCGGCGCAGATCGGCTCCGGGCAGGCAGCTCCGGCGCTGGGCATGACGCGTCGGCATCTGCGCATCGCGGCGTTCGCCGCGGTGCAGGTCTTCCCGATCCTCGCGCTGGCGCCGCTGATGCCGCAGGTCGCCGCGTGGTCGCCGCCGGCGTACGCGGCGCTCGCGGGTGCGCAGACGCTGTTCATCTTCGCGGCGCGGCGCATGGTCGGCCTGCGATGGTCGGCGACCGTCGCCGCGGCCATGGTGGCGGTGCTCGTGGGACCCTTCAGTGCCGTCGGCTGGCTCATCGCCGTGCCGCTGATGATCGCCGGCGCGGCGTTCGACGGGATGATGTGGATGCTGGAGCGCTCGCGGTTGCCCGTGGTGCTGCTGCACGTGCTGATCGGCGGGGTGGTCGGGTCGGCGCTGTTCGTCGTCTCGCTGCCGGTGATGTCGGCGGAGCACCTGCAGCCGGGGCTTCTGCTGGCGACGTGGCTGAGCAGGGTCGTGACATCGGTGTGCGGCTCGTGGCTGTCAGCCCGCCTGGTGGCTGCCCTGCATCGCGCGGGCGTGCGCTGACCTGATCAGCCGGTCGGCGCGTGCAGTTATCTCTCCGAGGCTGAGATGAGACCGCGATCGAGTGCGATCGCGATGGCCGTCTCGCGGTCTTGCGCGTCCAGCTTGCGGTAGATGCTGCGCCGATGCGATTTGACCGTGTGGACCGAGAGCCTGAGGTGATCGGCGATGCCGGCGATCGACGGGACCGTGGCCATGACCCGCAGGACGGCGATCTCGCGGTCGGTGAGCTGAGCTGCCGGTGTGTCGAAGCCGAGCAGTGAGCACGTCGGCAGCTCCTCGGCGATGGCGGTGTATCCCGCGTCGCTGAGGGCGGTGCGCACACTGTCGCAGTCGGCCGGCGGCAGCAGGGCGACCGGCAGGCGGAGCCCGGTCGCGAGCAGCTGCTCGCCGAGGTGTTCGACGGCCGCGCGCCTGCGTCGTGCGCCGGGTATCCGCAGCGTGCATGCGGCTTCGACCGTCGCCGCTTCGACGGAGACCCGCGAAGTATCGGCGCGCTCCGAGGCGACGCGTGCGTCGTGCAGAGCGGACCCGATCCGTCCGCGGGAGAGTGCTATCCGCGCGGACGCGACGTACTTCACCGCAGACGGTCCCTCGAAGCGCTGAAGCGCTCGCTCAGCGGCATCCGCATTCCCCATCGCGAGGTGCAGCAGCGACCGCACGGCGGCCAGTTGAGAGCGCGCACCTGCGCGGCGCCCCTCAGGGCCACGCAGGGTGATGAAGGCGTCGAGGCCGGCGAGTCCCGCCGCGGCGCGTCCTTCCACCAGCGCGACGAGGGCCTCGGTGGACGCGACCGCCTGCCAGTGCTCGATGGTGCGCCGATCATGCACCATGGCGTCGAGGTGCGCACGCGCGGCCGGCGCATCGAAACGCTCCAGGGCGAGCATCGCCTCGCCGACCCGGTAGAAGGTGCCGGGGTACCAGGATCGCTGTACGTCGGTCCAGCGATCCTCGCGGGCGATGGCCGCGTATGCCCCCGCCTCGCCGAGATCTCCGTCGAGCGCGTGGATGCCGCAGAGCATCGACGGGTTGGCGAACCCCGAGGCGTGCGTGGGCGTAGGGGACTCGGCAAGGCCGCGCTGAAACGCGTACAGCGCATCGCCAGTGCGTCCGCCGTAGTACAGGCTGATCCCGAGGTGAGCGTAGATCTGCGCTCGAGCCGAGACCCGGGCGAGCGCGGCGGCGTCCATCCGCTCGAGGGCCGCGATGGCCGCGCGTGCGGGCCGCACGGCAAGGGCGGGGCGGCCGATGAGCCGGAACGCGGCGCTCTCGGCGGTGAGGACAAGCACGCGGTCGACGGGATTCGCCGTCTGCCGGGATGAGCGGACGGCGAAGATCGCCGACGCGAAGTACCGCATCCCTCGTGCACGCCGCTGCGGGCTCAGGTTGTACCCCATGCCCAGCAGCATCAGCAGCGGTGGGTGCTCGCGAAGCGACGCAGGCGGAACCTGCTCGAGGGCTTCGATCACACCGCTGCGAAGGCTGAGGGCGAGATCGAACCAATGGTCGCGGGTGATGGATACGGCGGCTTCGAGATCGCCTCTGCCGGCCGCCTCGGCGAGTCGTGTCGCATGTGAGCGATCCACGTAGTCGACGGAGGCGTCCGGGAGCATGGTGCCGTCGAGTGAGGAAGGGCGCTGCTCGCTTGTGATGGTGCCCTCGGCTTTCTGTCCCCAACCCGCCCATGCTAGCCGGTCGCCAGGGGGGTGAGGAGGGGGATGAGGTTTCCGCGGATTGGGCTCGGAACATGTGCGCAGTCGCTTGGATTGCACTGCGCGCGCTGGCGGAGCCGGCGACGGCGCAGCGTCCTTGGAGGGGGAACTCGATGATGGCCAGAGTCACGCGGTATTTCCGACGCGGTGCGCGCACCACGGACGGCGCAACGGTGGGGACCGTGCGTCGCAGCACGGCGATGGCGGCGGTGCTCAGCCTTGTGAGCGCTGCCCTCGTCGTGTTCGGGGCCGTGACCCCGGCTGCGGCCGCCACCGTCGGTGGGACCGTGTCGCTGGGCGGCAACACGTACTTCGCCTATGTCGACGATGGCGAGCAGCTCGACGTGCGGTTCGAGAAGTGGAACAACCTGGGTTCGGAAGGCTCGGGCGTGCGCTTCCGGGTGACCGACCCGGCGGGCGACGTGCACATGGACTGCATGAGTGAGCTCGGTGCAGCAGCGGGGGATCTCTGCGAGGCGAGCGCACTGACCGGTCCTGCCGGGGTCTGGATCATCGAGGAGATTCCGGTCGAAAACGTCACCGACGGCTACCTGCGGTCTGCTTCGAACAGCCGGTTCCTCTGGGATGTCATGGTCAGCGACGCCGAGGGGGAGATCCCGGGTCGCGTCTGGACCGACCTCTACATGGCCTACGACGGACCGGGAAGCAGCGGCGGCTATGACGTCGCGCTGTGGGCGGTCAGTGAGTTCGGAGCCGTCTACAGCATCGCGCTGAACGGCTTCATCGGCGGCGGCTGGTCTCTGGACAGCAACGCCTTCGGCATCGTCGACGGTGAGACGTGCACCCCCCTGTACCACTCGACCCCGACACCGGGGAACGTGCCAAGATACAACCAGGCCGGCGCGGAGTGCGGCGACCCGTACTGGCTGTTCTTCGATGCCCCGGCCGATGATCTGCCGACCTCCGCACCGTCTGCGCGCGGCGAACTGTGGGTGCTCCCCGAGGTGGCGACGCCGACGGTGAGCGATCTGGCCTTCGCGCGTGACGCCGCCGGCTCGTGGGCCGGCTCGTTCTCCTACGGACTGGCCGGGTTCACCGGTGCGTACGAGCTGCGCATCGACGTCGACGGCGACGGCGCCTTCGACGGTGCGACCGATCGCGTCGTGCCGCTGGGCGGATCGGCGGGTGCGCACACCTACACGTGGGACGGACGTGACGGCCAGGGTGCCCTGATCGATCCGTGCACGGCGCTCACGGCCGAGGTCGCGATCGATCGCGCCGACGAGCTGCACATGGTGCTCGCCGACGTCGAGGCCGTGCGTGAGGGTCTGCGGGTCGAGCAGCTGCGCGGCAACTCGCCGGGCAGCACCTCCCTGCACTGGGACGACTCGACCATTTCGACCGACGGAAAGACCTCGGTGACGTCACCGCTCGACGCATCGGCGGGAGTCGACAGCAGCGACGGCGTGCACCGCTGGGAATCCACGGGGAGCAACCCGTGGGGCAACCAGGTCGCGTCCGATCACTGGGCGTACAGCGACGTGGACGCATCGGCGTCGATCCCGCTGGCCGCCGGCTGCCTCGAGGTCGACAAGTCGTCGGACGCCACCGCCGATACCCGCGCGGGTGACACCGTCACCTACACCGTGATGGCGACCAACACCGGCAGTGCGGACTACACCGTCGACAACCCGGCGGTCGTGATGGATGACCTCGCCGGCGTGCTCGACGACGGCGTGTTCGCAGACGACGCCAGGGCCGACCGCGACGGGACGCTCTCGTACCAGGAGCCGCTGCTGGCCTGGAACGGCGCACTCGCCGTGGACGAGAGCGTGACGCTCACGTACTCCGTCGTGCTGGGGAGCGGGGGCGATCGCGACGTGAGAAACATCGCCTGGGCGCCGAAGGACCCGCAGGATGCTCAGACGCCGGTCTGTGAAGGAGCAGGCGGCACCGACCCGGTCACCGGCGAGTCGTGCGCCGAGGTGCGCTACCCCCTGCCGGCGCTGACCGTCGCCAAGACGGCCGATCGCACGGATCTGCCGGCTGTGGGCGAGCGCGTGGAGTACCAGGTCGTCGTCGCGAACCCCGGCCCCGGCGACTACACCGACACGGCACCGGCGACCATGACCGATGACCTCTCCGATGTGCTCGACGACGCCACGATCGTGTCCGGTTCGCTCGCGGCGACCGTCGGCGATGTCGGGATCGACGGCGCGCAGCTGTCGTGGACCGGTGCGCTCGCCGCCGAGGAGTCGGCGACGATCACCTACACCGTGGAATACACCGGCGAGGGGGATCGCGTGCTCACCAACCGTGCCTGCGTTCCGGCCGATCAGGTCATCGGCGAAGCGTGCGACACGGTACTCGTCCCCGGCTCCGGCCTGGATCAGTGGAAGAGCGTGAGCTCGTCCGATTCGCCGGTGGTCGCCGGCAGCGTGCTCACCTACACGCTCCACTTCGTCAACGACGGCGCAGCCGCCGCCCTCGTGGACGCGGTCGACGATCTGCGACACGTCACCGACGACGCCGAGGTCAGCACCGAGCCGGCGGCCGAGTCGGGCTTGCAGGCGGTCCGCACCGGCGACGCGATCGCCATCACGGGCAGTGTCCCTGCCGGTGAGACCCGCACGGTCACGTATCAGGTGACCGTGCTCCCCGACAGCGAGCGCGGCGACGACGTGGCGGCGAACTTCCTGCTCGAGCAGGGTCAGGTTCCGCCCGCGCAGCCGGTATGCGAACCGACCGACGACCAGCGCCCGGATTGCACCACGACGCCGATCGCCGCGGTCACCTATGCCAAGGCCGTGGTCGCCTCGAGCGATCCGGTCGAAGAGGGCACGACTCTGACCTACACCGTCACCGTCCGCAGCACCGGGGCGGCGACGACTCAGGTCGATCGCGAAGACGTCCTCACCGGCGTGCTCGACGACGCCGAGCTGACCTCTGCGCCGGCATCCGACACGGCATCCGTGACCGTCGCGGCGGTCGAGGACGGCCGCTTCCGCATCGGCGGAGAGCTGGCCGCGGGCGAGACCGCGCACATCACGTACGAGGTGATGGTGCTCCCGCAGGATGAGCGCGGCGACGATTCCGCCGACAACTTCCTCGTCACCCCCGGCGCCGATGCGCCGGACGACTGTGCGCCCGGGTCCGACCAGTGCACCAGCACTCCGCTGCCCAGGATCGCTGCCGTGAAGTCGTCGGACCCCGCGTCCGGCGAGGACGTGCAGGCCGGTCAGGAGGTGACGTACACGCTGACCTTCACCAACTCCGGTGGTGCCGCGGGCACGGTCGACCACAGCGACCGCCTCGCCGGGGTGCTCGATGATGCGGATATCGATGCCGAGGTCGTCGTGTCGGATGCTGCCCTGACGGCCGTGCGCGACGGCGAAGACCTGCTCGTCGGGGGCATCCTCGCTGCGGGGCAGAGTGTCACCGTCAGCTACACCGCCACGGTGCGCGCCGACGGCGATCGCGGCGACAACCGCCTCGCGAACGTGCTCGCTCGAGCGGATGTCATCGATACCGACTGCGATGACGCCGGCGTCTCCTGCACCGTGCACCCGATCGGCGAGCTCGATGACTGGAAGACGGTCGATCCGGCATCCGGCTCCTCCGTGCAGCCGGGGCAGGTCGTCACCTACACGCTCCACTTCGAGAGCACGGGCACCGCTCCGGTGAGCGTCGCCACCGAAGATGTGCTCGCGGGCGTGCTGGACGACGCGGCGATCACCTCGGCCCCACGCGCATCCGACGAGGCGCTGAGCGTGTCCGCCGTCGAGGACGGTCGGTTCTCGGTGACCGGTGAGCTGGAGCCCGGCGCGCACGTCACCGTGACGTACGCGGTCACAGTGAACGCCGACGGTCAGCGTGGGGACGACCGTCTCGCCAACGCGATCGTGCCGGCAGGCGAGGATCCGGCCGAGACCTGCGAACCCGTCGACCAGGAGCGCCCGGACTGCACTGTGAACCATGTCTCGCACGTCGTGGCTTCGAAGTCGGCCGATCCCGAGAGCGGCACCCATGTGGGCGAGGGACGTTCGGTGACGTACACGCTGACGTTCCGCAATGTCTCCGCGAACCCGGAGGCCGCACCGGCAGCGATCGACTTCACCGATCACCTGCGTGGCGTGCTCGACGACGCCGACCTGATCGAGGGGCCCGCCACGAAGGGTGCGGGTGCCACTGCAGAGAGGTCTGCCGAGGGCATCCGGGTTACGGGCGCCATCGCGCCGGCGACCACCGTGATCGTCACCTACACCGTGAAGGTCCGCTCGTGGGACGAGCAGGGCGATCATGAGCTCGGCAACGTCGTCGCTGTCACCGGCGAGCAGCCGCTGTGCGCGCCCGACTCGGATCTGTGCACGATCCATCCGCTCGATGAGAACCCTCCGCTCGCCGCCACGGGTGGTGAGGTCCCCGCGGCTGTCTGGGGCGCCGGAATCCTGTTGCTGCTCAGCGGAGCTGCGGCCCTGCTGATCAGGGCACGCAGGATGCGGCTGAGCGCCCAGGACTGATTCGAACCGCGCGTCAGGTGCGCCCCCCCCGTCGGCCTGGGCCGACGGGGGGCGCAGCTCAGAATTGCGCCCTCGCGCACGCATCCGCCCATTCGCGTTCGCACGAAATGCAGGACTTCGCACGAAATGGAGGGCGCATTTCAGCATCCGACCCTGCATTTCGTGCGGTCTCCTGCGATTCGGTCGTCGACCCGAGCGAACTCGGATGCTGACGTCGGCGCCGTCAGCGAGGCGCGGTCAGCCGGGCGATCCCACGCGGATCGACACCGAGCCGTCGGGCAGCACGGCGATGGTGCCGTTGACCTTGAAGGGCACGTCCTCCGACAGCTCGTGCACCGTGCCGTCGTAGAGCGACTGGATCTCGACGTCGATGTGCGCCATGGCGTCGACCGCGGGGATCGCCCAGCTCGCGCCGTCGGGCACGACGGTGACCTGCGGCTGCTCGGTGATCGACCACTCAGGCATCGACCCGGGGGCGAGCCGGTTCTGCACCTCGAGTCCGAACGGGCACGAGGTCGGCTGCAGCACCTCCTGCTCGGCGCAGGCGGTGAGGAACTGCTCGACCTGCTTCTGCACGACCTCGGTGAACTTGGCGGTGGGTTGTGCCTGCACGTCGATCGGGGTGCTGGCCGTGGCCGTGTCGGCGAGCACGCTGACCCCGGGGGTGGTGGCGATGGCCGAGTCGACGGTGACCGAGTACACACCGGGAGTGAGTACGAGCAGGTGCAGTGGGTCGAGGGGGTCCGCGTCCTCGGCGTGCGCGATCTGCCGCCGGTCGATTGCGAAGCCGTTGACGGCGAAGGTGTCGGATCCGCGCACAGTCAGTTCGATCTCGGCCAGCGGGCTGTCGTGGAAGCGCCATTCGGGAGTCACGCCGGTCCAGCCGTTCTGCACCACCGAGAACGTCGACGTGCCTTCGACGCCGTTGGCGCGGTACGAGACGCGCACCTCGTGGACGCCGTCCTTCTCGATGTCCGAGATGATCTCGATGTCGTCGAGCGGGGCGAGCACCGAGTTGCGCAGCAGCGCCTCGGATGCGGTGCCGTGGATGCCCGCCTGCTGCAGCACGGCGAGGTCGAGCGCCACACCCGGCAGCCGCAGCGCGTCGGCGGCCCGTCCGGACGCGAGCAGGTCGAGGTAGCGGTGCACGAAGGCGGAGGGGCTGTAGAACTGTCGGTACAGCGAGACACCGCCGGCGCCGATCGCGGCCAGCAGCAGCACACCGACCAAGCCCAGGATGCTCAGGTCGACAGCGAGGCGCGCACGCCCGCGTGACACCGTCCGCCCCTGCATCATGGCGCTCAGTCTAGGGACGCCCGCTGTGACGGCGCCGTGTGCCGACGCACGCCGACGCGGGCCGACCTCGAACTAGCATGGGTGGGTGTCCGCGCCCGCCCTCTCCGATGAGCAGCAGCAGCTGTTCCGGCTGATCGAAGACACCGACGAGCACGTCTTCGTCACCGGCCGCGCCGGTACCGGCAAGTCGACGCTGCTGCAGTACTTCGCCTGGAACACGAAGAAGCAGATCGCGATCTGCGCCCCGACCGGCGTCGCGGCACTGAACGTCGAGGGACAGACGATCCACTCGCTGTTCCGGCTGCCGATCGGCCTGATCGCCGAGAGCGAGATCGATCAGAGCGATGCCACCCGGCGCATCCTCAATGCGATCGAGACGCTCGTGATCGACGAGATCTCGATGGTCAACGCCGACCTGATGGATGCCATCGACCGGTCGCTGCGTCAGGCCAGGGGCAAACGCGGCATCCCCTTCGGCGGGGTGCAGGTGGTGATGTTCGGCGATCCGTACCAGCTGGCGCCGGTGCCGCCGCGTGGCGATGAGCTGCGGTACATCCAAGATCATTACCGCTCGTTCTGGTTCTTCGACGCGAAGGTGTGGACCGGGGGCCTCCCTTCGACAGGCTCAGGGACCCAACAGCAGGGGGCCATGCTCGACCTGGGCACCCACGGCGCGAAGCTGCACGTGCATGAGCTCGTGCACATCCACCGGCAGTCCGACGACGGCTTCAAGGCGATGCTGAACGCGGTGCGGTACGGCCGGGTGACGGCCGAGATCGCCGGCACGCTGAACGCGCAGGGGGCGAGGACCCCACCGGAGCCCGAGCCGGGCGAGGTGCCGATCATCACCCTGGCCACCCGCAACGACATCGTCAACGGCATCAACAAGCGACACCTCGCGGCCCTCCCCGGTCGCGAGCAGACCGCGCACGCCGAGGTCAGCGGCGACTTCGGGCGCGGCGAGGCGAACTATCCGGCCGACGCCGAGCTGAAGCTCAAGGTCGGCGCGCAGGTGATGTTCCTGCGCAATGACACGGCGATGCAGGGCGAGCCGCCGCGGTGGGTGAACGGTTCGATCGGCACGGTGACCCGCATTCTCGGCGGCACCGTGCGCGTCGATGTCGACGGTGAGGAGTTCGACGTCGAGCCCGCGGTGTGGGAGAGGTTCCGCTACGCGTACAACCCGGGCACGAAGACGCTGACGCGCGAGGTGGCCGCCGAGTTCACGCAGTTCCCGCTGCGGCTGGCGTGGGCGGTGACGATCCACAAGTCGCAGGGCAAGACCTACGACCGGGCGATCGTCGACCTCGGCTCGGGGGCGTTCGCCCCTGGTCAGACCTACGTCGCCCTGTCGCGCCTGACGGCGCTCGACGGACTGTACCTCTCGCGGCCGCTGCGCCCCAGCGACATCCGCGTCGATGAGGATGTGCGGCGGTTCATGCGCGAGGCGTGGGAGGCCAGGCAGGCCGAGAAGGTTGGCGGCTGAGCGGATGCCCGACACTGGCGGCCTTTCAGGTATCGGCCTCTAGACTCGGAGAGTCCAGCCCCGGGAGAGTCTTCATGCAAGTACGTTCGTCGCGCCGCGTGCGCGCTGTCGTGGGAGGCGCACTCGCGCTCGCCCTGGCCCTCACCGGATGCTCCGGATCGACGCCCGAGTTCACCTACACGCCACCGGAGCAGGTCGACGCGGCTCTGCCCGAGGACGTCACCGCTCAGCTGCAGTCGGCCGTCGACAGGGCGATGGTCACGACCGGTGCGACCGGTGCGATCGTCGGTGTCTGGGTGCCGTGGAGCGGGCAATGGGTCACGGGCGTCGGCACGCAGAGCGGCGGCGAAAGCGCCAAGGTGACCAAGGACATGACGTTCCGCATTGCGGATGTCACCCGCCTGATGACCTGCGACGTGCTGTACGGCATGGCCGACGCCGGCGAGGTCGAACTCGAAGCACCGGTGACCCAGCACGTGTCGGGCGTCGCCGACCTCGAGGACATCACCCTGCTCGACCTGTGCAACGGCACCAGCGGCGTCGGCTCGTCCGAGGCGAAGGCGAAGCCTTTCTGGCTGAAGACGCCCGCGCGGGAGTGGGCTCCGCTGCGCCTGGCCAGCTACGGCCTCGGTGTCTCCCGCACGGCCGCGCACACCGCGTACCGCGACTCCGACGCCGGGTACATCCTGCTCGGTCTCGCCCTGGAGCGGGTGTCGGGCAAGACCGCCGCCGAGCTGATCGACGAGTACGTCACGACGCCTTTGGGACTGGCATCCACCTCATTGCCGTCTCCGGTGGCCGCCGCACCCAAGCCCGGTCCGTCGCTGGACGGCAACTACCTGCCGCCCGCCGAAGGCGGCGGCTACGACTGCGCGGCCCCGATCGACATCACCAAGAGCTCCTCGAGCATCGGCTTCACCGACTCGGGCGTCACCTCGAACATCACCGACCTCGGCCGCTACGTGCAGGCCGAGGCGCGTCAGGCTCTGCGGGCCGAGGGTGCCGAGCCGGCACGCTTCGCAGAGCCGCTGCCGACGTCGTCGAAGGCGCCGAGCTGGTACCAGGCCACCGGCGGCGCGCTGATGGTGGGTTCGATGATCGGGCAGCAGGGCTGGGTTCCCGGCTACGCGACGGCCGCCTATTCCGACCCGGCCACCGGGTTCACGGTCGCGGTGACCCTGAACAACTCCTCGGCGGGCGGCTCGATCGCCGCCTACCTCGCGTGGCAGCTCGCCGCGATCGCCTCGAAGGCACCGGCCGCCGAGGGGCAGACCGCTCCCGAGTTCGGCCTGCCGTTCACGGCGGAGCAGTACGGTCAGAGCATCGCCGACGCCGCGATCTGCTCGCCGCCGGCGGAATGATCGCAGCGGCCGATCCGGCCGCACGTGAGAGGATGGGCGGGTGCGCCCCTCCCGGAGAATCCCGCTGCTGCGTGGGTTCGTCGGCGCCACGTTCGCGACGTTCGTCGCGCTGATGTCGCATGCGGTGGTCGACGGCGCGATGCCCGGGATGCTGGGCGTGATCGTGCCGTGGCTGCTCTCGCTGATGATCAGCACCCTGCTGGCCGGGCGCCGGCTCTCGGTCCTGCGCCTCAGCATCGCCGTCACGTTCTCGCAGGGGCTGTTCCACATGCTGTTCGTGCTGGGTGGCATCACCCCGCGGGGTGGCTTCGCCCCGCACGTGCACGGCGCTCTGCCGGTGCTGTCCGACGGCGGCGTGGTGCTGATCCCCGAGAGCGCCGGCATGTGGGTCGCCCACGGTGTCGCCGCGGTGCTCACCGTGATCGCCCTGCACCGTGGTGAGCGCATCCTGCGTGCCCTGCTGGCTGCAGCATCCGATGTCGCCGCCTGGCTGCGGCGAGCCGTCGTCGTCACCGCTCTCGTGCGCCCCGCCGCGCCGACGCGGCGGCGCTGGGTCGCTGTCGACGCGCCCCGGCCGCGCCCCCGCCACCTCACCGCGCTGCGTCGGCGCGGGCCTCCGCTGCGTCTGATCTGATCCGCCGCGACGCCGGGATCATCCCGGAGTCGCGTGAACCCGGGCGCACTCGCCCGCACAGATGCAGACGCCGCAGCCCGCGGCACCCGAAGAGAGGCTTTCCATGTTCCGATTCCGTACCGCCCTGGCCGCCGCGGCCGTGGCCGTCGTCGCCGGTCTCGCCGTCGCAGCGCCGGCCTCCGCGCACGACGAGCTCATCTCGAGCTCGCCGGCCGCCGACGAGCAGGTCACCACCGTGCCCGAGCAGATCACGCTGACGTTCTCGAACGAGCTGCTCGCGCTCGAGGAGAACTCCGGCACCGCGATGATCGTCGAAGACGCCTCCGGCGAGGACTGGGTGGCCGGTGCCCCCGAGGTCGTCGCCGACACCGTCACCGTGCCGCTCGAGCCCGGCATGCCCAACGGCAGCTACCTGGTGACCTGGAAGGTCGTCTCGAGCGACGGGCATCCGACTTCGGGCGAGTACTCGTTCTCGCTCGCGGCTGCCGACGCGCCTGCGGTGGAGCCGACACCGACTGCCGAGCAGACCATCGCGCCTGTCGAGACCGAGACGCCTGAGCCGACCGTGACGCCGATCTCGGCGCCTGCCGATGGGGCTCCGTGGCCGCTGCTGATCGGCCTGGGCGTGGTCGTGCTGGCCGGCGTGGTCGTGCTGATCGTCATCCTGACGCGCCGCAAGCGCTGACGGCATCCCTGTTCCTGCGTGTTGCGGGCGGCGTGCCGCGTCGCCCGCAACACAGCAGAATGGAGGGATGAGCATCGCTGAAGCGGCCCACCTGTACGACGCCATCACCGAAGCCGACCTGCGCGATGTGGGCAGCGTGAAGTGGACCCGGTTCCCCGGCACGATCGGCATGTTCATCGCCGAGATGGACTTCGGGGTCGCGCCGGCGATCGCCCAGGCCGTCGGCGACGCCATGACGAGCGGCTTCACCGGCTACCTGCCGAAGCCCACCAGCGAGGCGCTGCAGCAGGCGACCGCCCGCTGGTACGCCGAGCACTACGGGTGGGACGTGCCGGCCGGCGACGTGCGCCTGGTGTCGGACGTGATCGTCGCCTACGAGTTCGCGATCACCGCGTACACCTCGCCGGGCGCCGCGGTGATCGTGCCGACCCCCGCGTACATGCCGTTCCTCGACGTGCCGCTGCGTCTCGGTCGACGCGTGATCGAGGTGCCCAGCATCGAGATCGACGGACGCTGGACGATGGACCTGGATGCTGTCGCGAAGGCCTTCGACGAGGGTGGCGAGCTGCTCGTGCTGTGCAACCCGCACAACCCGCTGGGCACGGTCGCGACGCGCGACGAGCTGCTCGCGATCGAGAAGACGGTGTCGGATGCCGGTGGCCACGTCTTCTCGGATGAGATCCACGCCCCGCTCGTGTACGCACCAGCCGCGCACATCCCGTACGCGACGGTGTCGGATGCTGCCGCCGGCCACACCATCACGGCGACGTCGGCGTCGAAGGCGTGGAACCTGGCCGGCTTCAAGTGCGCCCAGCTGATCCTGTCGAACGACGACAGCCGCGCCGCCTGGGACGCCGACGGCGGGTGGGCCGGACACGGCACGGCGACGATCGGCGTGATCGCGCAGCTGGCGGCGTACACGGGCGGCGAGGAGTGGCTGAACGGGGTGACCGAGTACCTCGACGGCAACCGGCGCGAGCTGGCCGCGCTGGTGGCCGAGCACCTGCCCGGTGTGAGGGTGACGGTGCCGGAGGGCACCTACATCGCGCTGCTCGACTTCCGCGAGACCGGGCTGACCGGTGACCTCGGCGAGTGGTTCCGCGAGCACGCGGGGGTGGCCATGACCGACGGCGCAGCGTGCGGTCAGGCAGCCGTCGGGTACACGCGATTCGTGTTCGCCACACCCCGGCCGATCATGCGCGAGGCGATCCTGCGCATCGCGAAGGCGCTCGAGAACCGGGCTGCCTGAGCCCGCCGGGCCACCCGGCGCCCGAGATCAGGTGAACTGCCTGGGAGCAGGCCGATTTCTGTGATTTTCTCCTGATGTGGGGGTGATGTCCTGATCCGGGCAGGTGACGCCGGCCGCCGGCTACCACCGCGTCCGCAGCACCGCACCCGCATTAGTGTGTGTGGATGCCCTCACCCACCCTTCTCGCTGTCTCGCACGGCACCTCAGACACCGCCGGCGCGGCCGATGTGCACGCCCTCGTCGAGGCCGTGCGGGCCGCCTCCCCGCAGCTGACCGTGCACGAGGCGTTCGTCGACGTGCAGCAGCCCGACGTCGACACCGTGCTCGCCACGATCGACGGCCCGGTCGTGGTCGTGCCGCTGCTGCTGTCGAGCGGATTCCATGTGTTCCACGACCTGCACGGAGCCGTCGCGCACAGATCGGATGCCGTCGTGGCCGATCCGCTCGGGCCCGACCCCCGGCTGGCCGAGGTGCTCGCCCGGCGGCTGGCATCCGCGCGCCCGTCCATGGGATCGGCGGAGCAGCCGGTCGTGCTCGCCGTCGCAGGGTCGCGCGACGACCGCTCGGCGGTCGATGCCGAGGGGATGGCGGAGCAGCTCACCGCCCGGCTCGGCCGGCCCGTGCGGCTCGGCTACCTGGCCGCCCGCGCGCCCGAGCTCGGCGAGCTGCTGCGGCAGCATCCGGATGCCGTCGTGGCGACGTATCTGCTCGCCCGCGGGTACTTCTTCGACCTCGCGGTGCGGCGCGCGCACGGGCATCCGATCGCCCTTCCGCTGCTCGACGGCGACGCGACCCCGGCTGAGCTCACCGAGCTCGTGCTGCAGCGTTTCAACGCCGCGGCCGCACAGTTCAACCGCGCACGCGAATAGCACGCGGAGGGTCGCCGGTGGGAATTCTTTCTCCGCGTGACCTGCCGTGACGACTCTTGACGTCATAAGTCGCCGGAGGGTTTTCAGACGCCGTCCGACTATCTAGCGTTTCCTTTCGTGGCGATCCCCGCCGCATCCGGCACGAGAGCGAGATCATGACTGTCGAACAGCAGGCCCCCGTTCGCGGTGCACGAACGCGCACAGCACGAACCCCGTCGAAGCCCCACGGCCAGTGGGCCGTCGACGGCACCGAGCCGCTCAACGCCAACGAGGAGTTCAAACTCGCCGACGGCGGACTGAACGTCCGCGAGCGCATCGAGACCGTCTACGCCCAGGGCGGGTTCGCCTCGATCGACCCGACCGACCTGCACGGCCGGTTCCGCTGGTGGGGGCTGTACACCCAGCGAAAGCCCGGCATCGACGGCGGGCGCACCGCACAGCTCGAGCCGCACGAGCTCGAGGACCAGTACTTCATGCTGCGGGTGCGCATCGACGGCGGCCAGCTCACCACCGAGCAACTGCGGGTGATCGGCGGCATCTCCACCGAGTTCGGCCGCGACATCGCCGACATCACCGACCGGCAGAACGTGCAGCTGCACTGGATCCGCATCGAGGACGTGCCCGAGATCTGGCGTCGCCTCGAGGCCGTCGGACTGCAGACCACCGAGGCCTGCGGCGACGTGCCGCGCACCTTCCTCGGGTCGGCGGTCGCCGGCGTCGCAGAGGACGAGCTCATCGACCCGACCCCGCAGTTGCGCGAGATCATCGACCGGTACATCGGCGACCCCTCGTACGCGAACCTGCCGCGCAAGTACAAGACCGCCATCACCGGGCATCCGAGCCTCGACGTCGTGCACGAGATCAACGACTGCTCGTTCGTCGCCGTCGAGCACCCCGAACTGGGCATCGGCTACGACCTGTGGGTGGGCGGTGCGCTCGCCGCCGTGCCGCGTCTGGGCGAGCGCCTGGGCGCTTTCGTGACCCCCGACCGCGTCGCCGAGGTGTGGGAGGGCGTCACCGGCGTCTTCCGCGACTACGGCTACCGCCGGCTGCGCAACAAGGCCCGCATGAAGTTCCTGCTCGCCGACTGGGGTGCCGAGAAGCTGCGTGAGGTGCTCGAGACCGAGTATCTCGACGAGCCGCTGCCCGACGGCCCGGCACCGGCCGACCCGGTCGGGTCGCCCGACCACGTCGGAGTGCACCGGCAGAAGGACGGCCGGTTCTACATCGGCGCGTCCACCACGGTCGGACGCCTCGCGGGCACCACGCTCACCCGCCTGGCCGACCTCGCCGAGGTGAACGGCTCCACACGCATCCGCCCGACGGTGTTCCAGAAGATCCTCATCCTCGACATCCCCGAGGATCGCGTGCAGAACGTCGTCGCGGGCCTCGACGAATTGGGATTGCCCTCCCGCCCCAGCCTGTTCCGCCGGGGCACGATGGCCTGCACCGGCATCGAGTTCTGCAAGCTCGCGATCGTCGAGACCAAGGTCAATGCGGCCCACGCGATCGAGCAGCTCGAAGAGCGCCTCGGCGCCCTCGAGCCGGAGATCGGCCAGACGATCACCCTGCACGTGAACGGATGCCCGAACTCGTGCGCCCGCATCCAGACCGCCGACATCGGACTGAAGGGACAGCTGGTCACGATCGACGGCGAGCAGGTCCCCGGCTACCAGGTGCACCTCGGCGGGGGACTGGCCACCGAGGGACGCCCCGAGGCGGGGCTGGGTCGCACGGTGCGCGGGCTGAAGGTGCCCGCCGACGGCATCGCCGACTACGCGGAGCGCGTCATCCGCCGCTACCTCGCCGACCGCGACTCGGGCGAGACGTTCGCGCACTGGGCGCACCGAGCCGATGAGGAAGCTCTCCGGGGCGAGACCGGGGAGGCCGCGTCATGAGCGTCAGCCTCGCACCCCGGCTGCAGGCCAAGCGCACCCGCGACGAGCTCGCGGCGCTCGCCGCACGGGGCGACGCCGAGCTCGGCAGCCTCACCGACGACGAGGCGTCGGCCGCCGAGGTCGTCGCGTGGGTCGCGCGCAACTTCGGGGCGGATGCCGCCGCCGTGGCGTGCTCGATGGCGGATGCTGCATTGCCGCACCTCGTCGCCGAGCAGCTGCCCGGTGTGGACGTGCTGTTCCTGGACACCGGCTACCACTTCACCGAGACCTACGCCACCCGCGACGAGGTCGCCCGCGCACTCGATGTGCGCGTCGTGGACGTGACGCCCGAGCAGACCGTCGCCGAGCAGGATGCGGCATTCGGTGCGCGACTGTTCGAGCGCGATGCCGCACTGTGCTGCGCCCGCCGCAAGGTGGCACCGCTGCAGGAGGCGCTCGGCGGATACGAGGTGTGGTTCACCGGGGTGCGCCGCGACGAGGCGCCCACACGCACGAACACGCCGCTGGTCACGTTCGACGAGCGCAACGGCCTGGTCAAGGTGAACCCGGTCGCGGCGTGGAGCCTCGACCAGGTCTTCGCGTATGCGGCCGAGCACCATGCCCCGGTCAACCTGCTGACTGACTTCGGCTACCCGTCGATCGGATGCCAGCCGTGCACCAGACCGGTCGCCCCCGGCGAAGACCCCCGATCCGGCCGCTGGGCCGGCCAGGCGAAGACAGAATGCGGACTGCACACATGAGCACCACCACCTTCTCCTCCTCCGAGCGCGCTTCGTCACTTCGACTCGCTTCGCTCGCTCAGGAACCGCGCAGCGACGAGACGAAACGCCCCAGTCAGGGCGCCCTCGACGTGCTCGAGGCCGAGGCGATCCACATCATCCGCGAGGTGGTGGCCGAGTTCGAGCGTCCGGTGCTGCTGTTCTCGGGCGGCAAGGACTCGGTGCTCGTGCTGCACCTGGCGGCCAGGGCGTTCGCGCCCGGTCGGGTGCCGTTCCCGGTGCTGCACGTCGACACCGGGCACAACTTCCCCGAGGTGCTGGCGTTCCGCGACGAGACCGTCGAGCGCCTGGGACTCACGCTGGAGGTCGCACGCGTGCAGGACTACATCGACGACGGCCGCCTCGCCGAGCGCCCCGACGGCACCCGCAACCCGCTGCAGACCCAGCCGCTGCTCGACGCGATCGCCGATGGACGCCACGACGCCGTCTTCGGCGGCGCCCGCCGCGATGAGGACAAAGCCCGTGCCAAGGAGCGCATCATCTCGCTGCGCGACGAGTTCGGGCAGTGGGATCCCCGCAATCAGCGCCCTGAGCTGTGGAGCCTGTACAACGGGCGCCACCTGCCCGGCCAGCACGTGCGGGCGTTCCCGATCTCGAACTGGACGGAGCTCGACGTGTGGAGCTACATCGAGCGCGAGGGCATCCCGCTGCCGCCGCTGTACTTCGCGCACGAGCGGGACGTGTTCCGGCGCGACGGCATGTGGCGCGGGGTGGGCGAGTTCTCGCAGCCGCGCGCCGGCGAGCAGGTCGAGCGTCGCACGGTGCGCTACCGCACCGTCGGCGACATGAGCTGCACCGGGGCGGTGGAATCGGATGCTGCCGACACCGCGTCCGTCGTGGCGGAGGTTGCTCGCTCGACCCTCACCGAGCGCGGTGCCACCAGGGCTGATGACCGCATCAGCGAGGCCGCCATGGAGGACCGCAAGAAGAACGGATACTTCTGATGACCACCGACACATCCATCCCGGTCGCTCCGCTCCCTCGCTCAACGACCGGTATTGGGCTGTTCCGCTTCGCCACGGCCGGATCGGTCGACGATGGCAAGTCGACGCTGGTGGGGCGCCTGCTGCACGATGCGAAGGCGATCCTCGCCGATCAGCTCGAGCAGGTCGCCGCTACCTCGAGGCAGCGCGGTTTCGCGCACGGTGACTTCGACTTCGCGCTGCTGACCGACGGTCTGCGGGCCGAGCGCGAGCAGGGCATCACGATCGACGTCGCGTACCGGTACTTCTCGACCGGCCGCCGCAGCTTCATCCTGGCCGACTGCCCCGGTCACGTGCAGTACACCCGCAACATGGTCACCGGTTCGGCGACCGCCGATGCCGTGGTCGTGCTGGTCGATGCACGCAAGGGCGTGGTCGAGCAGACCCGTCGTCACCTCGCCGTGGTCTCGCTGCTGCGGGTGCCGCACGTGATCATCGCGGTGAACAAGATCGACCTGGTCGACTTCGACGAGGATCGCTTCGTCGAGATCGAACTCGAGGCCGAGCGGGTCGCCGAGCAGCTCGGGCTGCGGGGCATCCATGTGCTCCCGGTCTCGGCGCTGGAGGGCGACAACATCGTCGACCGCTCCGAGCGCACCCCTTGGTACGACGGCGCCACCCTGCTGCAGCTGCTCGAGTCGCTGCCGAGCACCGCCGAGGTCGAGCACCGGGCATCCGATTTCCGTCTTCCGGTGCAGCTGGTGCTGCGCCCGCAGGGCGGGCTGCGCCCCGATATCGAAGACGCCGAGCGGTACCGCGATTTCCGCGGCTTCGCCGGGCGCATCTCCTCGGGGGAGGTGCGCGTCGGCGACCGCGTCAGCGTGTTCCCCGGCGGGCACGAGACGACGATCACGGGTATCCTCTCGGCGGGGGTGGAGGTCGACGTCGCCACCGCTCCCGAGTCGGTCGCGGTGACGCTCGCCGATGAGGTGGATGCTGCCCGCGGGGCGCTCATCGCCACGGCGGGCACTGCACCGTCGGGCACCCGTGAGTCGGTCGTGGAGCTGTTCCAGCTCGATCCGCGCGAGATCGTCGCCGGGGCGAAGGTGCTCGTCAAGCACGGCACCGCCACCGTGCAGGCGCTGATCGCCGAGGTCATCGACCGCCGCGACCTCGAGACGCTGGCGCACCTCGACGCCGAGTCGATCGCAGTCAACGAGATCGGACGGGTGCGGCTGCGCTTCGCCGGCGAGCTGCCGCTCGAGTCGTACGCGGTGAGCCGTGACGGCGGCTCACTCGTGCTCATCCATCCCGTCGACGGTGCGACGCTCGCCGCCGCCACCGTCGTCGACTGACCGCCGTCACCGAACCCTGTAACCGAACCCGCACCACCGACCGCTGAGGAGGCGAAACCGTGAAGACTGCTCGTACGACCACCGCTCTGACCGCTCTGGGACTGGCCGCGATGATGCTCGCGGGCTGCGCCTCGGCATCCGCTGATCAGGCCGGCGGCGACCTCGACGAACTGCGTCTGGGCTACTTCGCGAACGTCACCCATGCACCCGCGCTGGTCGGCGTCTCGGAGGGGCTGTTCCAAGACGCTCTGGGGGATGTGACGCTCAAGACCGAGGTGTTCAACGCCGGACCCGCGGCCATCGAGGCGCTCTCGGCGGGCGCCATCGACGCGGCCTACATCGGCCCGAACCCCGCCATCAACACGTTCATCCAGTCGGGTGGTCAGTCGGCGCGCGTCATCGCCGGGGCGACCTCGGGCGGGGCGGCCCTCGTCGTGGGCGACGGGATCTCGACCGTTGACGACCTGAAGGGCGCGACCATCGCGACGCCGCAGCTCGGCAACACGCAGGACGTCGCGCTGCGCAGCTGGCTCGCCGACGAGGGTTTCACGACGTCGATTTCGGGCGGGGGTGACGTGAACGTCACCCCGACCGAGAACGCGCAGACGCTGACCCTGTTCCGCGACGGCAAGGTCGACGGAGCCTGGCTGCCCGAGCCGTGGGTGTCGCGGCTGGTGGTCGACGCCGGCGCGAAGGTGCTCGTCGACGAGAAGGACCTCTGGAAGGACGGGAACTTCCCGACCACGGTGCTGCTCGTGCGCAAGGACTTCGCCGAGCAGCATCCGGACGCCGTCGGCGAACTGCTCGAGGGCCACATCTCCGCGGTGCGCTGGCTCGACGACAACGCCGCGCAGGCGCCGACCGTGATCAACGACGCGCTGGCGGATGCCACAGGCCAGGGCCTCACCGAGGAAGTGCTCGCGCGGGCGCTGCAGAACGTGACGTTCACCGTCGACCCGCACGCGGAGACCGTCGAGCAGCTCGTCGCGAACGGGGTGGCCGCCGGCACGCAGAAGGACGGCTCGATCGATGGCCTGTTCGATCTGCGGACGCTCAACGAGCTGCTCGAGAGCGCCGGCGACGCCCCGGTCTCGGCTGCCGGACTCGGGGAGGAATGATGGCCGCGAACACAGCCAAGGCGGTGCTGCAGGCCGAGAGGGCGGATGCTGCGGCATCCACCCTCCGGATCTCGCCGAGCTTCGACGGGGTGACCCCGCTGGCGGAGGCGGGCCCCGTCTCCGCACCTTCGGTGCGCCTCTCGCGCGTCACGAAGCGGTACGGCAGGGGCCCCGTGGTGCTCGACGACATCTCGCTCGACATCGCACCGGGCGAGTTCGTGTGCCTGCTGGGCGCGTCGGGCTGCGGCAAATCCACGCTGCTGAACCTCATCGCCGGGCTCGAGCCGGTCAGCTCCGGCGTGGTCGAACTCGCCGAGGCGAAGGGTGCCGCCGTGATGTTCCAAGAGGCCGCGCTGATGCCCTGGCTCAGCGCCCGCAAGAACGTCGAGCTGGCGCTGCGGCTGCGCGGGATGCCCCGTGCGCAGCGCCGTGACGAGGCGCAGCGTCTATTGGGCATCGTGAACCTCGCCGAGGCGGGGGAGCGGCGTCCGCACGAGCTCTCCGGCGGCATGCGGCAGCGCGTCGCGCTCGCCAGAGCGCTCGCGCAGGATCGTCCTGTGCTGCTGATGGACGAGCCGTTCGCGGCGCTGGATGCCATCACGCGCGACCTGCTGCACGAGGAGCTGGAGCGGGTCTGGCGCGCCACCGGACGCACGATCGTGTTCGTCACGCACAACGTGCGCGAGGCCGCCAGGCTCGGACAGCGGGTCATCCTGCTCTCCAGCCGTCCCGGTCGCATCGCGGGGGAGTGGCATGTCCGCAACACCACGGGGCGCCGCATCGAGTCGCCCGAGGTCGCGGCCCTCGCCACCGAGATCACGGCCGAGCTGCGGAAGGAGATCGCCCGCAATGCCCGCTGACACCCTCGAGAAGGATGAGCTCGACACGCTCTCCGCGGGACTGGACCGCCTTCAGTCCGACGACGTCACTCGCCGCTCGCCCGTGCGCGAGGTGCTCGCCAAGGTGCTGCCCCCGATCATCCTGCTGGCCGCACTGCTCGCGGTCTGGCAGCTGTACGTCGTGGTCGCGAACCCGAGGCCAGACCGGGCCCCGAGCCCGGCACAGGTCCTGGGCGCGCTCGGCGACGCCTGGGCCTCGGGTCGGCTGCAGGAGGCCATCGCGACCAGCCTCGAACGCGGCGTGATCGGCTTCCTCATCGCGATCATCGTCGGCACCCCGCTCGGCCTGCTGCTGGCAGAGGTCAGACCGCTGCGCCGCGCCGCGGGTCCGCTGATCTCGGGACTGCAGGTGCTGCCCTCGGTGGCCTGGGTGCCCGCGGCGATCATCTGGTTCGGCCTGTCGGATGCCACCGTGTACTTCGTGATCCTGATGGGGGCCATCCCGTCGATCGTGAACGGGCTGCTCTCCGGCATCGACCAGGTGCCCCCGCAGCTGCGCCGCGTGGGCACGGTGCTCGGCGCCACGCGCTGGCAGCTCGCCACCCAGGTCGCACTGCCGGCATCGCTGCCCGGCTATGTCGCGGGTCTCAAGCAGGGGTGGGCGTTCTCGTGGCGGTCGCTGATGGCCGCCGAGATCATCGCGACCGGCGGATCGATCGGCTTCGGGCTCGGCTCGATGCTCGACCAGTCCCGCGAACTCGCCGACCTCGCCGCCGTGCTCGGCACGATCATCCTGATCCTGGGCATCGGCATCCTGATCGAACTCGTGATCTTCGGTCCCCTCGAGCGGCGGATGCTGCGCGGCCGGGGCCTCATCCTCGGAGGTGCCCGATGACCGGACGCGTCACACTCGTCGGAGCCGGCCCCGGCGATGCCGGACTGCTCACCGTGCGCGGTCTGCGGGCGCTGCAGCAGGCCGATGTCATCGTCGCCGACCGCCTGGGCGCCCGGCAGGTGCTCGCCCAGCTGGCCGACGACGGCATCGTGCTCACCGCCGAGGTCATCGACGTCGGCAAGCTGCCCGGCCACCACCGGGTTCCGCAGGACGGCATCAACGAGCTGCTCGTGCAGCGCGCCGCCCGCGGCGAGCACGTGGTCAGGCTCAAGGGCGGCGATCCGTTCGTGTTCGGCCGCGGCCGGGAGGAGCAGCTGCACTGCGAGGCCGCCGGTGTTCCGGTCGAGGTGGTGCCCGGCATCAGCAGCACCGTCTCGGTGCCGGCGGTCGCGGGCATCCCCCTCACCCACCGAGGTGTGGCGGCGTCGTTCACCGTGGTCAGCGGGCACGATCAGCTCGAGCCGCACGGACCGCTGACCCGGTCGTCGGGTGATCACACCCTCGTGCTGCTGATGGGCGTCGGCACCCTGGGGCACTCCGCCCACGTGCTGGCCGCCGGCACCCGCGGAGCCGATTGCCCCGTCGCCATCGTCGAAGACGGCTACGGCGAGCGGGAGCGGGTCACCATCGGCACCCTCGGCACGATCGCGCCTCTCGCGGCGCAGCGGCAGGTGCGCTCGCCCGCCGTGATCGTCATCGGCGAGGTCGTGCGACTGAGCCCGCATGCCGCGCACCTGGCTCCTGCCGTGCGGACGGAACCCGTGCAGACGGAACCCGCGCCGCGGGCATCCGATCCGGCGCGGCCGCGACCACGCTGGGCCGACGCACTCGACGCCGGACTGGCCGTCGACACCACCCTCGCCTCGGCCGTCGAGAGCGCGCTCACGACTGCTTCCCGCTGAACCCCCTCCAGAAAGCCACCATCATGACCTCCACTCCTCTGACCCTGCGCGTCGCGATCGTCGGCGCCGGTCCCGCCGGCATCTACGCCGGCAACCTGCTGACCACCGCCGTCGACGCCGTGCGGGCGGCGCAGGGCCCGATCGAGAGCGTCGAGATCGACCTGTTCGAGTCGCTGCCCGCACCGTACGGTCTGATCCGGTACGGCGTCGCCCCCGACCACCCCCGCATCAAGGGGATCGTCAACTCGCTGCACGAGATGCTGGATGCGTTCCCGGACGCTTCGACAGGCTCAGCGACCCAGGACCGCCGCACGATCCGCTTCATCGGCAACGTCGAGGTCGGCCGCGACATCGCGCTCGACGAACTGCGCGAGCGCTACCACGCCGTCATCCTCGCCACCGGGGCGATCCGCGACGCCGCACTCGACGTACCCGGTGTCGACCTGCCCGGCTCGTACGGGGCCGCTGACTTCGTGGCATGGTTCGACGGGCATCCCGACGTCGCACGCACCTGGCCGCTGGAGGCGAGTTCGGTGGCCGTCATCGGCAACGGCAACGTTGCCCTCGATGTGGCCCGGGTGCTCGCCAAGCACGCCGAGGATCTGCGCAGCACCGAGGTACCCGACAACGTGCTCGCCGGGCTCGAGGCTTCGGCCGTCACCGACGTGCACGTGTTCGGGCGCCGCGGCCCGGCAGGCATCAAGTTCACCCCGATCGAGCTGCGCGAACTGGGCGAGGTGCCCGACGTCGACATCGTGCTGTACGACGAGGACTTCGAAGGGGTCGACCCGGCCGACGCCCCCAACAACCAGCTGAAGGTCATGCTGCGCACCCTGAACACCTGGCGTGCGCGGCCGACCGGCACGGCATCGCGCCGCCTGCACCTGCACTTCTGGCACGCCCCCGTGGCGATCGAAGGCGAGGGCCGGGTGTCGGGCATCCGATTCGAGCGCACCCGCGCCGGCGCAGGCGGCGCCCTCGAGCGCACCGGCGAGTTCCGCGAGTACGACGTGCAGGCGGTCTACCGGGCGGTCGGCTACTACGGCACGCGCGTGGTCGGCGCGCCGTTCGACGAGGCGCGCGGCGTGGTGCCGAACGAGGCCGGTCGCGTCGTCGGCGAGGCAGGACTGTACGCGACCGGGTGGATCAAGCGCGGCCCGGTGGGCCTGATCGGGCACACCAAGTCGGATGCCCTCGAGACGATCACCAATCTCGTCGCGGATGCTGAGGTCGGCGCGCTGCGCGCACCCGGCGTGGGCGACGATGTGCTCGACCTGCTCGACGAGCGCGAGACCGAGTACACGACGTGGGACGGCTGGCTGGCGCTGGATGCCCATGAGCGGGCGCTCGGCGAGTCGCACGTGCACACCCGCGAGCGCGTCAAGGTCGTGCCGCGCGAGGAGCAGGTGGCGGTGTCGCGCGACGGGGCGCTGGTGCGATGACCTACGTGATCGCGCTGCCGTGCGTGGATGTGAAGGACCGCGCGTGCATCGACGAGTGCCCGGTGGACTGCATCTACGAGGGGGAGAGGTCGCTGTACATCCACCCCGACGAGTGCGTCGACTGTGGCGCCTGCGAGCCGGTCTGCCCGGTCGAGGCGATCTACTACGAGGACGATCTGCCCGACGAATGGGCCGACTACTACACCGCCAACGTCGACTTCTTCGATGAGATCGGCTCGCCGGGCGGTGCCGCGAAGGTCGGCGCCTACGCGTTCGACCACCCGCTGGTGGCGGCGCTGCCGCCGCAGGAGGGCGAGCATGACTGAGAGTGGGGACGGCGTGCCCGAGTACGACGTGCTGATCGTCGGCGGCGGGCCGGCCGGGCTGTCGGCGGCGCTGAACCTCGGGCGGGCGCTGATGCGCGTGCTGCTGATCGACGCCGACCGCCCCCGCAACGCGGCCACGCTGGTGTCTCACGGGTTCCTCACCCGCGACGGCGTCTCGCCGCACGAGCTGCGGCGGCTCGCGCGCGAGGAGCTCGCCGGCTATCCGAACGTCGAGATCCGCACCCGGCAGCGGGTGTTCGACATCGGGCCGGTCGGTCTGCGGGATCACGGAGCCGGTGGCGGGTTCCGCGCCGAGGAAGGCTTTCGCGCCGAGGTCGGTCGCCGCGAGCCGACCGAGAGCGTGCGCGCGCGGGCCGTGCTGCTGGCGACCGGACTGCGCGAGCAGCTGCCAGACGTGCCGAACCTGCGCGGGTTCTACGGTGTGAGCCTGTTCAGCTGCGTCGCCTGCGATGCGTGGGACCTGCGCGAGAAGCGATTGGCCCTGATCGGCGAAAGCGCCGACCTCGTCGCGCGGGCGCGGCTGATCTCGCGCTGGACGTCTGAGCTGACCGTGTTCACGCACGGGTCGGTGGCGATCGGACCCGCGGAGGAGGCCGAGCTGATCGCGCAGGGGATCGCCGTCGAGCGCTCGCCGATCGTGGAGCTGGCCGGTGAGCGGGGCGTGATCACGGGCATCCGCGTCGCCGACGGCGGTGAGCACGCGATCGACGGAGGATTCGTGCAGCCGCAATGGGATGCCGAGCTCGGCTATCTGCGCGAGGTGATGCCGGATGCCGATGAGGCCGGACACCTGATCGTCGACCGCTCGGGGCGCACCAGCCGGCCGGGGTTGTACGCGGCCGGCGACATCGCGGCCCCCGGTCCGCAGCAGCTCGTGGTCGCCGCCGGAGCCGGCGCGCGGGTCGCAGCCGTGATCGTGCACGACACGCTGGGCGTGACGACGACGCACTGAGCGGGGTTCGTGTGCCCCGGGCCACGTCGTGCGCGCCGGGTGTCCGACCCCGCGAGTACCGTCGGCCGTGTGACAGGAACTGATGCGCTCGCCGGACTCGACGCGGCCCAGCTGCAGGCCGTCGAGCACGGCGACGGTCCGCTCGTGATCGCCGCCGGTGCCGGCACCGGCAAGACGCGGGTGCTCACCTCGCGGGTCGCGCGGCTGCTCGAGGCGGGCGCGGTGCCCGAGCGGATGCTGCTGCTGACCTTCACGAGACGCGCGGCGGCCTCGATGATCTCGCGAGCGGCTGCGCTGTGCGGTGACGCGCAAGCCGCGCAGCGGATCGCGGGCGGCACGTTCCATGCGGTGGCGCACCGGGTCGTGGTCGAGCACGCGCAGCATCTCGGGCTCGTGGATGTCACGGTGCTCGACCCCGACGATGTTATCGATCTGCTCGACCTGCTGCGTTCCGAGCACAAGCTCGACGGCACCGAGAAGCGCCTGCCGACCACGCGCACGATCGCCGACATCGGGTCGCGGGCGATGAACACCGGTACGCCCGCGCGGAAGGTGATCGAGGAGCAGTTCCCATGGGCGCTCGAGCATGCGGATGCCGTGCTCGCGCTGCTGCGGCACTACAGCATCCGAAAGCGAGAGCGCGGACTGCTCGACTTCGACGATCTGCTCATCGCGTGGCGCGCGCTGGTGCGCGATCCCGACGTCGGCGCGCGAATGCGCGCGCGGTGGGATTGGGTGCTGGTCGACGAGTATCAGGACGTCAACAGCCTGCAGGTCGACATCGTGCGCGGCCTCGCCCCCGACGGGCAGGGGCTCACCGTGGTCGGCGACGACGCGCAGGCGATCTACGGGTTCCGCGGGGCGAGCGCCGGGCACCTGCTCGATCTCGCCGAGACTCTGCCCGATGCCACGCTCGTGCGACTCGAACGCAACTTCCGGTCGACGCAGCCGATCCTCGATCTGGCGAACGAGGTGCGTCCCGGCGAGCTCGGGCTGCGGCTTCGGGCGGACCGGCCGGACACGGGCATCCGACCCTCGCTCGTCGTCTGCCGCAATGCCGACGACGAGGCGCGCACCGTCGCCGATCGCATCCTCGCGGCCCACGTCGACGGCATGCCGCTGCGCGAGCAGGCGGTGCTGATGCGCACCGGATCGCACAGCGCGCAGCTCGAGGTCGAGCTGAAGGTGCGCGGCATCCCGTTCCACAAGTTCGGCGGCATCGGCTATCTCGAGACCTCGCATGTGCGCGATCTGCTGGCGAGCTTCCGGGTGGTGCTCAACCCCGCCGACGAGGTGTCGTGGTACCGGCTGCTGACCAGGCATCGAGCGATCGGCAAGGTGTCGGCGCGGGCGCTCGCGGGGATCCTCGCCGACGGCGGCATCGATCGGGCGGCGGATGCTGTCGCCGCCGCTCCCGCGAAGGCGCGCACCGGTCTCGCATCGACGCTGTCACTGCTCGGGGCGGTGGATGCCACGACCACCGTGCCCGAGGTGGTGGAGGCATGTCGCGGCGCGGTGGACCCGCTGCTGCGGGCGCATTATCCCGACTGGCAGCGGCGGGCGATCGATGTCGACGGCATCGCCCAGTCCGCCGCACGTCAGTCGGACCTGCGGATGTTCGTCAGCGAGCAGGCGATCGATCCGGTGAACGTCGCCGGCGACTGGGCGAAGAAACCCGAGCTCGACGAGGACTGGGTGACGCTGTCGACCATCCACTCGGCCAAGGGGCTGGAGTTCGGCGCGGTGCATGTGATCCGGTCCTGCGACGGGGCGATGCCCTCTGACATGGCGCTGTCGACGCCGGCGGGGCTGGTTGAGGAGCAGCGGCTGTTCTACGTCGCGCTCACCAGGGCGCGCGACACGCTCGACGTGTACGCGCCGGCGCGGCTGCCCACGCATCCGACGTCATTCCTCGCACGGCACGTCGTCGCGAAACCGAGCCGGTTCCTCACGGCCGAGGCGCGGGCGCTGATGGATGCTGTCGACACGGCTTCCGGGGTCGTGGTCGAACCGGCCGGCGCGTCGGTGCCGGCCGCGGGCGGCACGCCCCGCATCCGTCTCGACGAGTTCGACGACCTGTTCGCTTGAGTCGGGGTCGTTGCGCATTCGTTGAGTGGATTTGTCGTGGTCGGAGGCACCCTGAGGGGATCAGCCGATCAGACGGCGTTCGGCCTCTTCGATGAGCGCGGTCGCTTCACGCAGTGACACCGTGCGGTCGTGCGCTGTCAGCAACCCGGCGCCGTACTGGCTTTCCGACTTGAGGCCGATCAGGCGCGACAGTCGTCTGCCGAGATCATGGTCGACGCGTGTCAGCAACGTCACCGCACCTTTATGGTCGGGTCCGCTGTAGCGCTCGCCCAACGCGACAGCGCAGATCGCATCAGCCGCGGCGATGCCAGCGAGGACCGCCACTCCCACGCAGACGTTGATTGCCTCGCCGGTCTCTCCTGCGAGCAGATCCGCGACTTCGAGATATTTCTTCCCGATGTGCAGCCGCGCCCGGCCGTCAGTCATGTCGGAGGCGCGGGTCGGGAGCTTCTTCGGCGTCATCCCATCGACCCTCTCTCAAGCAGCGTGGCGGGTTCATCGCCGACGAGTCGCACGCCATCGTCGCGCCAGTGTTGCACGATCGGTTCATCTGCGGAGATCAGGTCTGCAAGTGCATTCGCCGTGTAGCTCAGTGGCTGCAGGTCGTTGCCGGTCCACCGCACGGTGCTCTGAGAGAGAGCGTCGATCTGGGCAACCCAGGCGTCGGATCTCGGGTCGACACCCTGAGCGACGATCAGCACGAGGTCGATATCGCTTCGCTGGTCTGCGACGCCACGGGCGAACGATCCGAACACGAATGCATGCATCGGCGGCGGGCTCATCCGCTGCACGTGTTCACCGAGACGCTGCATGAGTCGGCCCCGGGCGCTGGCTGCTGAGAGGACTGCGTCAGCGAGCAGATGCTCGCGGTTGAGTGCGTACAGGTGGCCGACCGCCGCAGGAAGGGCCCTGACGATACCGTGCTCGACGAGCCGGTTCAACACCGGCAATTGGCCTGCGCGGGTTCCGCGAGAACTGGCCCGCCAGATCGCCGAAGCGCTCTGAGGGTGTTCACTTCGAGCCAAGACCTCAAGAACGGACGAGTCGAGGCTCGGAATGAGTGATCGAAGCGGTGATGTCAGATCCACAATCTCCATCGTGAAGAAATATCTACAGGGTGTCAAGTATTTCTATAGGCGAGCTCCCTACTTGCACCCTGCCCGTACATCGTCGCGAGACGTTTGACCAGGGGGTCGCGTCGATCGAGGGAACTCGTAGCGTGGACTGTGTTCTACCGCTGACAGAGAGGACAAGTCGATGACTGACGAGAACACGAGAGTCGCCTTCCTGGCCACTGACGGGTACGAAGACAGCGAACTGATCGAACCGTGGCGAGCGGTGAGCGAGATGGGCGCGACGATCACGATGATCGCGCCGTCGGCGGGTGAGATCACGGGCAAGAAGGGGCACGTGCAGGCGGTCGACGCGGTCGCCGGCGACGCCTCGGCGGATGAGTTCGACGCTCTCGTGCTGCCCGGCGGGGTCGTGAACGCCGACCACCTGCGCATGGACGAGGCATCCGTGAACTTCGCGCGGGCCTTCTTCGAGCAGCACAAACCGGTCGGGGTGATCTGTCACGGCGCGTGGATCCTCATCGAGGCCGGTGTCGTCGACGGGCGCAAGATGACCAGCTATCCGAGCCTGCGTACCGATCTGCGCAACGCCGGTGCCGACTGGGTCGATGAAGAGGTCGTGGTCGACCAGGGCCTCGTCTCGAGCCGCACGCCCGACGACCTTCCCGCGTTCAACGCGAAGCTCGTGGAGGAGATCCGCGAGGGCAAGCACTCGGGCCAGGTCGCCTGAGCGAGCGCGCTCTTCGCGGACCTATTCGCGTGCTTCGCGGGGAGCCAGATGACGGTTATCAGGCACCAGACCCGTCACTTGGCTCCTTCTCTGCGCGCGTCGGATGTTCTGCGCGCGTCGGATGCACCAGGGTGAACCGTTCGCAGAGCACCGGCATGTCGGGGGTCCAGCCGCGCGGGTCTTCGGAGTGATCCCGCCAGAACCGCTCGTGGATCTCGCGCCACGCGGCAAGCGTGCGGTCTCCCTCTCCTTCGGCGTGCGCGTGCTCTTCGCTGACCTCGTCGAAAGGCACGATCTGCAGCGCGGTGGTGCGGATGACGGCGCGCGGCTCGCCGCGGCCGTCGAGGATCACGCTGAGCTCGCCCACCTGGGGCATCGGGTCGCCGGATGCCTCGTAGTCCCACACCGACGATGCGGTGCCGGTCTTCACACCCGAGACGACGAGTTCGAGCAGGCTGTCGGCGTGCTCGGGCGTCGCACCGAATGCCCACGCCTCCGGCGCCTCGGACGGAAGATCGGGCAACACGGCGCGGACGCGCTGCCAATAGGTGGCGACGGCGGCGGGGTCTGCGGTGATCGTCATGAATACGACACTACGGCGCTGCGCGCCGGCCCCACGGCCGGCGCCATCACCACTGGCATCCGACGCCACCAGCCGCACGGCCACCGGCATCCGACCCGTCAGTTCAGAGCCGACGTCAACCGTGCCAGCCCGTCGAGGAAGGTCGACTTCGCGGGCTCGCGCTCCCACTCCTCGAGGGTGAGTTCGCGGCTGAGGCCCCGGTACTTCGCCTCGACCTCGCGCATCTGGGTCACGAACGATTCGCCGCGCACCATGAGCGACAGCTCGGCGTTCAGGCTGAACGAGCGGATGTCCATGTTGCTCGAGCCGATCACGGCGATGTCGTCGTCGATCGAGAAGTGCTTGGCGTGCAGGATGTACGGCGCCGGGTACAGGAAGATCCGCACGCCAGCGCGCAGCAGCGCCGAGTAGTACGAGCGCTGTGCGTGGTACACCAGACCCTGGTCGCCGAGCTCCGAGACGAACAGCTGCACGTCGAGGCCGCGCTGGCAGGCGGTGGTGATGGCGTAGGTCATCGCCTCATCGGGCACGAAGTAGGGGCTGGTGAGGATCACCCGCTCGGTCGCGCCGTGGATGAGCGAGAGGAACAGGCGCAGGTTGTTCTCGGTCTCGTACGTGGGTCCGCTCGGCACCAGCTGGCAGAGCAGGTCGCCGGTGCGGGGGATGTCGGATGCCCGAACCCGTTCGTCCACGAGATCCTCGCCGGTCTCGATCATCCAGTCGACGTGGAAGACAGCATCCACCTGCGCGACCGCAGGACCCTCGACGCGCGAGACGAGCTCGTGCCACATGAGTCCGCGCTTGATGTTCTTCCCGGCGTTGTAGTCGCGCGAGATGAGGTTCTGCGAGCCGACGAATCCGACGACGCCGTCGACGACGACGAGCTTGCGGTGATTGCGCAGGTCGGGGCGCTGATACTCGCCCTTGAAGGGTCGCACCGGCAGCATCCACGACCACGTCACGCCGATCCGGTCGAGCTCGGCGAACGTCTCGTCGGAGCGCGGGATCTTGCGCGAGGCGATGTAGTCGGCGAGCAGCCGCACTGTGACGCCCCGCTGCACCGCACGCTCCATCGCGGCGAAGAAGCCGCGGGTGGTGTCGTCCCAGGCGGTGATGTAGAACGCGACGTGCACGTACTTCTCGGCCCGGTCGATCGCCGCGGCCATCGCGTCGATCGAGCCCTGATAGTCGTCGATGAGGGCGAGCGACGAGCCGTCGACCGCGGGGATGCCGGTCAGCTCGTGGTTCTGCTCGATCACCCGCTGGAACCAGCGCGGCCCGTCGGGGTGGGGGTCGGATGCTGAATCGCCGAGCACCGCGATGATGCGAGCGCGCTCGCCGCGGCGCTTCTTCGGCAACCGGAAATTGCCGATCAGCAGGTAGAGCGCGAGGCCGACAACGGGCACGAGGAAGATCAGCAGCAGCCACGACATCGCGGCGGTGGGCTTGCGGTCGCGTGGGATGTAGATGAGCGCGATGATGTTGATCGCGAACACCGCGAGGGTCGAGAGGATCCAGATCAGGTTCGCAGACAGCAGTGCGGTCATGGGCGGCATCCTTCGTCGGTGATGCTTCAGTGTGGCACGCGAACGGGCTGGCCTATGGTCGAATCATGGCGGATCTGCGGGTCGGGTTCCTCGGCGGCGGGAACATCAACGGGCGGCTTCGGCAGGTTGTGGAGCGGCAGCGCCCCTATGAGGTGATCGGCACGTTCGGGCGCGGCGACTCGCTGCCGGGCAGCGGCGAGGCCGATGTCGTGGTCGAGGCGGCGACGCAGGATGCGGTTCGTGAGCGGGTTCCAGAGCTGCTGGATGCCGGTGTCGATGTCATCGTGCTCTCGGTGGGCGCGTTGGCGGATGCCGGCTTGCGCGCGCGTCTGCTGGAGTCGAGGCGCGGCAGGCTCATCGCCTGCACCGGTGCGATCGGCGGTCTCGACCAGGTGCGTGCGCTGCGCGCTGCCGGCCCCCTGCAGGCCGTGTCGATCGAGAGCCGCAAGCAGCCCGCAGCGCTCGTGCAGTCGTGGATGCCGGCGGAACTGCGTGAGGATCTCGAGGCCGGCGGCGCCGAGATGGTGCTCGCCGACGGGCTCGCCGGCGAGGTGGCGCAGCGGTTCCCATCGTCGGCGAACGTCGCGGCCGCATTGGCGCTGGCGGCGGATGCCTGGAACATCGCGACCGCGCGGGTCGTCGCGGATCCGGCGGCGGTGCGCACCCGGCACGAGATCCATGCGGTCGGTGAGCTCGGCGAGGTGCGGATCGTGGTCGAGAACGCACCCTCGCCGGAGCGCCCCCGATCGAGCGCCGTGGTGGCGTGGGCGGCGCTGCGCGCGCTCGACGACTATGCGCGTCTGAGGGGTTGGGGCGCGCCGCAGGGGCCGGTGTTCCTTTGAGGTGTCCCAGCCTCAACCGTGCAGCTGTGAATCCATCACATCGCTGCGGCCGCTCCCTCGGCATACGCGTCAACGAATTCGCCCTTGGGCGGAACCTCGGTGATGACGTCGATCAGCACTCCTGACGGATCGGCGACGATGAAGTGGCGCTGCCCGAAGTCCTCGGAGCGGATCGGCAGCAGCGGGATGAGCCCGGCCTCGACGACGAGGCGCTGCCACCACGTGTCGACGTCATCCACCTCGAGGTTCACGAGCACGCCCGCGGCCGGCGTGCGGTGTCCGGCGGGAATCGTCTCGTGTGTCGCGTCGAGGAATGCGATCTCGGCACCGTCCGGATGCCGAAGGCTCACGTACCAGTCGGTGGCGAACGTCTCGTCGAATCCGAATCGCTCCTTCCAGAAGGCGGCGGTCTCGGCGACGTGCTCTGTGGCGATGACGGGGTAAAGACGGTGAAGCATGTGGTCTCCTGGGTTGGCATACCGATGGTATGTGAAAGCTAGTTGACGTACCGTTGGTATGTCAAGATGGATGCATGAGCAGAGAAGAGCAGCGGGATGCCACGAGGCGAGCCCTCGTGGCATCCGCGTCGCGTCGCTTCGCGACTGCGGGCTATGCGGCGACGTCCCTGCCCGAGATCGTGTCGGATGCTGAGGTGACGAAGGGTGCGCTCTACCACCACTTCGGATCGAAGGCAGAGTTGTTCGAAGCCGTACTGTCCGAGGTGCAGGAGGGCGTCGCTGCGCAGGTGGTGCGCGCCGCGGAGAGCGCCGGGTCGGATGCCTGGGATCAGATGCTCGCCGGATGCCGCGCCTTCCTCGAGGCATCGACGGATACCAGCGTGAGCCGCATCATGCTCATCGACGGTCCCGCGGTGCTCGGCTGGTCGAGGTGGCGGCGGTACGACGACGCGAATTCGGCGCAGCACCTGGGTGAGGCGATCGCAGAGCTCGCCGCGCAGGGTGTGCTGACCGGAGACGTCGATGCCACGACACGACTGCTCTCCGGAGCGATGAACGAAGCGGCGATCTGGTCGGCAGAAGCTCCGGCTCAGGACAGGGCACGCAATCTCGACGCAGCGGTGGCGACCCTCACCGCCATGCTTGAAGGCCTGCGCACGCGGTGATCACCGGCCAGGGGCTGGGGTGGACGAGTGCCTTCGTTAGCATCGACGCGTGACCCCTAATCCACTGCGTGACATCGGTCAAGTCTTCGTCCCTGTTCGCGATATCTCGGCGTCTGCCGCCTGGTATGCACGACTGCTGGGGGTGAAGGCGCCGGCGCCGACGCACGAGAACACGATCGTCGACCTGCCGACCTCTTCTGGGCCGCGGCTGGCACTGGACTCCACCGCCCCATTCACCGCGGACGGACCTTCCCGTTTCTTCTGGTGGACAGACGACCTCGATGAGACGCAACGGCATCTCAGCAGTCTCGACATCCCCCTGGTCGCGGGACCGGTCGACATCGGCAGCGTCTCATTCGTGCAGTTTCGCGACCCCGACGAAACGTTGCTGATGGTGTGTGCCCGCAACGCATAGCCTGCAGCCGGTCGCGCGCCTGAACACTGAGCTCGGTGATCTGATGGAGGGGCTGACGGGAATCGAACCCGCGCTGTCTGCTTGGGAAGCAGAAGTTCTGCCATTGAACTACAGCCCCGCACGCCGTGCGGCGCCTGGCCAGCATAACAAAGGCGCACGGCGCGCTCACAACTCCGGAGATTCGTGCCGCCAACAGCGCGGATCGTGTGGATCGGTGCGAAATCAGTGCAGATCTCCGGAGTTATGAGCGGTCGAGCCCGGGAGCCCGACCGCCCACACGCCGCAACATGGCACCACGGTGCCATATCCTCCTCAAACCTTCATCCTCGCGACTGACGCGCACCACTGCCTCAAAGAAATAGCGTCGAAGACATGATCACAGCAGAAGGTCTCAGCAAGCGCTACGGCGACAAGCTCGCCGTCGACAACGCATCGTTCACCGTGCGTCCAGGGCTCGTCACCGGCTTCCTCGGGCCGAACGGCGCCGGCAAGTCCACGACCATGCGCATGATCGTCGACCTCGACCGCCCGACGACCGGCACGGTCACCGTCAACGGTCAGCCGTACTCCAAGCTCACGTCACCGCTCAGCGAGGTGGGCGTGCTGCTCGACGCCAAGGCCGTGCACACCGGCCGCAGCGCCCGCAACCACCTCAAGGCCATGGCCGCGACCCATGGCATCCCGTCCTCTCGCGTCGACGAGGTGATCGACATCGCCGGGATCGGCTCGGTCGCCCGCAAGCGCGCCGGCGGGTTCTCGCTCGGCATGGGGCAGCGTCTCGGCATCGCCGCGGCGCTGCTCGGCGACCCGCACACGCTGATCCTCGACGAGCCGGTCAACGGCCTCGACCCCGAGGGCGTGCGCTGGGTTCGCCAGTTCGTGCGCCACGCGGCATCCGAGGGACGCACCGTGCTGCTCTCCAGCCACCTGATGAGCGAGATGCAGCAGACCGCCGACCACCTCATCGTGCTCGGCCGGGGCAAGGTGCTCGCCGACGCCCCGCTGCCCGAGATCGTCCGCGCGTGGACCACTGCGCGCGTGCTCGTGCGCAGCCCTCGGGCATCCGAGCTTGCCGACGCCGTCGCCGGACGCGACGTCGAGATCGTCTCCACCGATGAGTTCACGCTCGACGTCACCGGCCTGCCGGCATCCCGCATCGGCGACATCGCCGCCGAGCGCGGCATCGCCGTGCACGAGCTCACCCCCACCAGCGGCTCGCTCGAAGACGCCTACCTCGCCCTCACCGGCGACGCCGTCGAGTACCGCACCCGCACCGTGCCAAATGACACCGATGCTGCCGGCACCGCCCCCCAGCAGCCCGTCCTCGAGGAGGCCCGCGCATGACCGCCATTCAGGCTCGTGCCACATACGTCAGCTCCACGACATCGCAGGTGTCGTTCGTCCGCCAGCTGCGCAGTGAGTTCGTCAAGCTACTCTCGGTGCGCGGCACCTGGTGGTCGGTGGCGATCGTCGCCGCCCTCACCATCGGCATCGGCGTCCTGCTCGCCGCCAACTTCCCCGAGGGCATGGGCGACCCGATCATGATCATCGTCTCGCCGGTGCAGTTCACCATGATGCTCGCCGGCATCCTCGGCGTGATCTCGGTGACCGGCGAGTACTCCACCGGCATGATCCGCTCCACGCTTGCGGCCAACCCGGTGCGCGGCTCGGTGCTCGCGGCCAAGGCGGCCGTGCTCGCCGTCTTCATGTTCGTCGTGTCACTGCTGATCTTCATCGCCGCGATGCTGATCGTCACACCGTTCCTCGTGGCTAACGATCTCGCCTTCGACTGGGCCGACCCGAGCGCCACGATCCTGCCGGTCATCGCAGCCTCGGCCACGATGTCGCTGTTCGCTCTGATCGGCGTGGGGCTCGGCTTCCTGCTGCGCTCCGGTGCCGCCGCGATCGCCGCCACCGTCGGCATCATCTTCGTGCTGCCGGTGATCCTCACGCTGCTCTCGGCGTTCCTGCCCGACCTCACCTGGCTGATCGACGTGGGCAACTACCTGCCGGCATCCGTCGCAGCCAGCGCGATCCTGCCGACGGAGGGTCAGGCCGTCAGTGCGGGAGCCTCGTGGCTGACGCTCGGTGCGTGGGCCGCCGCAGCACTGGCCTCGGGCTGGGTCGTGCTGCGCGGACGGGATGCGTGACGCACCAGCATCCGCAACCGGGAACGGCCACGTAGAGTCATGACCGTGTCCGATCCACGCAGTTCCTCATCGGCAGACATCTCTGCCGATGAGGAGCTGCGTCTTCCGCGTCCGCCCGGCGTCATCCGGCGGTTCTGGGCCCGGCATCCGCGCATCGCCGACGCACTCATCGCGCTGATCTGCCTGCTGCTCAGCCTGGGCGCGAACGCCACCTTCCCCGACACCGCAGAGCCGATGTCGGTCGGTGAGATCGTGTTCCTCAGCGTCGTCATCGTGGGCGCATCGGTGCTGCTGATGTGGCGTCGCCGCCGGCCGGAGATCGTGCTCGCGGCCGCCATCGTCGTAGAGCTGCTGCTGCTGGCGATGACCGGCTCGACCGGAGCTCCCATGCTCACCGTCGCCGTGTACTCGCTGGCCGTGTACCGCTCCACGCGGATGTGCTGGATCGGCCTCGGCACCAGCGTGCTGCTCGTCGCGGCTCTCGCCTGCGGACTGCTCCCCGGCGGAGCGATCACGGTGCAGCAGGCCATCAACGCCGGACTGGCCACGGCCATCCCCTCGCTCATCGGCGCCCTCATCGGCATCAACGTCGGCAACCGCAAGCGCTACCTGGAGGCGATCATCGACCGCTCGCGGCAGCTGCTCGTCGAGCGCGACCAGCAGGCGCAGCTCGCGGCCGCCGCCGAACGCGACCGCATCGCCCGCGAGATGCACGACATCGTCTCGCACTCGCTGACGGTCGTGGTCGCGCTATCCGAGGGCGCCGCCGCGACCGATGACCGCGAGCGGGCCCGTGAGGCGTCGACTGCCGCAGCGGCCACCGCCCGCAACGCGCTCACCGAGATGCGCTCGATGCTCGGTGTGCTGCGCGACGGAGCATCCGACAGTCCGCTCGCACCGCTGCAGGCCGCCGATCCCGCCGAGATCGTCACCGCCGCGAGACAGGCCGGCTTCGCAGCATCCCTCTCCGTTCGCGGACGTCCCCCTGAGACGCCCGCGCTGCGCCTGGCGATCGGTCGCATCGTGCAGGAGGCGGTCACCAACGCGATGCGGCACGCGCCGACGACGCGCATGATCGACGTGCGTATCGACTACGACGCCGCACCGATCGTGATCGAGGTCATCAACGACGGCGCGCCCGGCTCGCCCTCCGAAGGCGGCTTCGGCCTGCGTGGCCTCGCCGAGCGCGCGTCGCTGCTCGGCGGCACCCTCGTCTCCGCCCCGGCAGGAGAGGGAAGATGGATGCTGCGCGCAGAGCTTCCGCACGGTGAGCCATCCGCGGGCGAGGGTGAGCCCCCGTCGTCGCCCCTGCTCAGCGACGCCGCCCCCACTCATTCACGTGATTCAGCAGGGGCGGCGACAACCAGCAGGGGCGACGACAGCCACGACCCCGTGCCCGGCCCCGTGCCCGAGACCCCGGAGGACACCCCGTGACCGAGCAGATCCGCGTGCTGCTGGTGGACGACCAGGCGCTCATCCGCGTCGGCTTCCGGATGGTGCTCGAGAGCACCCCCGATCTGCTGGTCGTCGGCGAGGCGGCGGACGGTGCCGAGGCGATCCATCAGGTGGATGCTCTCCATCCCGACGTGGTGCTGATGGACGTGCGGATGCCCGGCATCGACGGCATCGCAGCGACCGAGGCCATCGTCGCCGAGCATCCCGAGACGCGAGTGCTGGTGCTGACGACGTTCGACCTCGACGAATACGCCTTCGCGGCGATCAGGGCGGGCGCTGGCGGCTTTCTACTGAAGGATGCCCAGCGGGACGAGCTGCTCTCTGCGGTGCGCGCCGTGCACCGGGGCGACGGAGTGCTCGCCCCGCGCGTCACGCGGGCGTTGATCGACCGGGTCGCCGGCGATCTGGAGGCTGCGCCGGTGGCACCCGACGGCCGGGCATCCGACTCTCCAGCATCCGACCGTGGGGCATCCGACCCGCTTGCGCTGCTCACCGACCGCGAGCGCGAGATCTTCACCGCGATCGCGCGTGGGCTCAGCAACGCAGAGATCGCCGAGCAGTTCTTCCTCAGTGAGTCGACCGTGAAGACGCATGTCGGGCGCGTGCTCGCCAAGCTCAATGCGCGCGATCGGGTGCACGTGGTGATCCTCGCGTACGAGCAGGGGATTGTGTGACAGTGCGGGCCCCGGACGGGCACGTGCACCCGTTACGCTGAACACGTGCTTCTCAGCGACCGCGACATCAAGGCAGAACTCGCATCGGGCCGCATCGGGCTCTCGCCGTTCGACGACGCGATGGTGCAGCCCTCGAGCGTCGACGTGCGCCTCGACCGGTACTTCCGACTGTTCGACAACCACAAGTACCCGTACATCGACCCGTCCGAGGATCAGCCCGAGCTCACGCGCCTGATCGAGGTCAAGCCCGACGAGCCGTTCATCCTGCACCCCGGCGAGTTCGCGCTGGGAGCGACCTTCGAGCAGATCACCCTGCCGAACGATGTCGCCGCACGGCTGGAGGGCAAGTCGTCGCTGGGGCGCCTCGGTCTGATCACGCACTCGACGGCGGGATTCGTCGACCCCGGCTTCACCGGGCACGTGACCCTCGAGCTGGCGAACGTCGCCACACTGCCGATCAAGCTGTGGCCGGGCATGAAGATCGGCCAGTTCTGCTTCTTCCGGCTGACCTCGCCGGCCGAGAACGCCTACGGCTCGGGCCCGTACGGAAACCGCTACCAGGGGCAGCGCGGCCCCACCGCATCCCGCGCATTCCAGAATTTCCACCGCACCGATGTGAGCACGACCGATGCGGGAGCGATCGGAGGCTGACATGTCCAATCCTGTCGAGGGTGAGAACGGCGACGCGAAGGCGGCTCCGCCGCCCGAGACCGGGGAGGATGCGGTGACATCGGGCGAGCCCGGCACGGAGTCGGGTGCGGTAGTTGAGTCGGGTGGGGCGTCGGCCGAGCAGGCGGCGTCGGCCGGACCCGGCGCCGTAGCCGAGCCGAGTGCTGCGTCGGCCGAGCAGGCGGTGTCGGATGCCATCGGCGAGGCGGCCGCGATCGCTGAAGGCACCCCGCCATCGGGTGATGGTGTCGGGGACCTGTCGGCGGCTGATCTGCCGGAGCCGGTGATTCCCGAGCCTCAGATTCCCGAGCCTCAGATCCCCGAGCCTCAGATCCCCGAGCCGGACATCTCCGCGCCCGAGATCCCGGACCCCGTGATTCCCGAGCCCGACATTCCGTCGCCCGAGATCCCGGGGCCCGAGGCGTCAGCATCCGATGCGCCGGTCCCGGCGACGCGGGCGCAGCGCAAGGCGCTGCCGAGCGCGGACTCGCTGCCGGAGCCGCCTCCGATCCCGCGGGATCCGGCGGTGGTGCCGCCGCCATCCGGGGCGACCACGGGCGGTTACCGCGGCTGGACGATCGCGATCTTCGCGATCCTGCTGCTTCTGCTGATCGGCGCGGTCGTGACCGTCATCGTGCTGGTGACCAGCGGGCCGAGCCTGTTCGCGGCACCGGCCGTGGCCGCGGTGGGTTGGATTCCACTGGCCGTTTAGCTTCCGGGCCCGGGTACGGAGAAGGATTTCGCGGGTTCAGAAGGCTCTGAACCCGCGAAATCCATCTTTGATCGCGCGCGACGCACGATCAGTGGGTGTGAATGTGGACGTGGGTTGCCGGAGCGAAACCGGGGTGGCCGCGGAAGCCGTGGCCATGGCGGTGTCCGCCACGGTGGCCGGACTCGTCGAAACCGCGTCCGTGACCTCGGTCGTGTCCACGCCCGTGACCGTGCTCGCGCCCGTGACCGTGGCCATGACCGCGCCCGTGGCCGTGACCGCGCCCGTGGCCGTGACCTCGTCCGCGGCGGCGGGGGAGCGGTTTGCCCTCTTCCCAGCCGAACTCGCGGGCGATCTTCTCGAGGGATGCCGTCATCGCGGCGTACTCGTCGTGGCTGACGACGCCGGCTACGCGGTCGCGGAGCTCATCGACGGCCGCGCTGAGGCGGGTCTTGGCGAGACGACCGGCCTCGGTGAGGCTCCAGCCGTCATCGGTGCGCTCGATCCAGCCGAGTTCGATCAGGCGGTGCAGCTTGCGACCGTGCAGCGGCCGGAAGTCAGCACGCTCAGGACGCCCCTTGCGGCCGGGCACTGTGCCGTCGATCACGTTGAGCATGCGCCAGTCGCGTCGTGAGATGCCCTCGTCAGCGAAGACGGTGGCGAACTCGTCCTTCATCAGGCGGTCGACCGCGGTGATCCAGAAGCCGAAGGGTTGTGTGTCGTTGGTGTTCATCGGGATCCTTTGCTTGTCATGTTGCATTTACATGCAGTGTGACATGCATCTAGGGTCCATGTCAAATCACATGTAAACTGTGTTCCATGACCGATCCCGCCGACGCCATCGCCCAAGCCCTGTCGCGCCTACGCGGGCGCCGGGGAGGTTCTCACCCGCACGGCCGCGGCCAGCACGGTCCGCACGGACCCTTCGGACACGGACCGCGCGGAGGTGGGATGGGATGGGATGCTGCGCGCAGCGCCCCTGCGGTGATCCGGATGCTGGATGCGCTCGCGGCAGCATCCGATCCGCTCGGCGTCAGCGAGCTCGCCGAGGCCATCGGCGTCGATCAGCCCCGCGCTTCACGGCTCGTGCAGCAGGGCGTCGACCGCGGTTGGGTGCGCCGCGAGGCCGACCCCGGCGACGCGCGCCGCACGCGCATCGCGCTCACCGAAGAGGGATCGCAGAAGATTCGCGGCATGCGCGGGGAACGAAGGGAGCGACTGGGGCGCGCGCTCGAGTTGTTCACCGAGACCGAGCGCAACGAGCTGGCACGCCTGCTGACCAAGCTCGCCGACAACTGGCATCCCTGAGCGCCGACCGCAGAACGCTCAGCGTACGGGCAGCAAATGTCGCGGCGGCCCCTCCAGGCGGGCGACCGCGATCTTCACCTCAGTGAGTTCGCCGGCGAGCCCGTCGATCCTTGCGCCGAGTTTGTCTTCGACGGCGTCGATACGAGCGCTGAGCTTTTCGTCGAGCCCGTCGATCCGCGCGCCGAGCTTCTCGTCACCGGCGTCGATCTTCGCACCGAGCCGGTCTTCGACGGCATCTATCCGACGCACCAGCCACGCGAGTGCCCCCAGCATGCCGATACCGAGCATGATGAAGCTGCTCAGGGTGGCGATCAACTCGGCGGACATGTACATACCCCACATTCTGCCTCGTCTGAGGCGACGCTTCCACCGACAGTAGGGTGTCGTGCCGACGGCGAGCACTCGGATGCGCGGCGACTGTGGACAACTGGCGCTCGCAACGCGATTGTGCACATCAGTCGAGTTCGCAGGCGGATCAAAGACGCGCCTCCCCGAAGCCGGGAAGGCGCGTCTTTGATCCAACGTGGCCGCGATCAGCCGATCAGCTGATCAGCCGCTGCAGGTGAACTTCGCGTCCGCCCAGTCGGCGTGATCGTTGCCATTGCCGTCGGCGGTCGTGTCGGCGATCAACTCGACGAACTGACCGCCGGTGACATCCGCGGTCAGGGCGAACGTCTCGCTGGTCGCCTTCTGCAGCGGCGAGGTGACGACGGTCTCGCCGTCGACCTTCACCGAGAAAACCACCGAGCCGCGTGAGGGCTGTGCGTCGTCGATGCCGACGTCGGCGGTGAAGGTGGTGCACTGTCCGCCGAGGAAGTACTTGATGGTGCTGGGCGCGTGCGCCCCCAGTCCCTTCTCGTACACCGTGCCGTTCAGCGTGAGCGGCGTGCCGTCGCCGGCGCCCTGCTCGCCGTTCGACAGGTCGCGCTCGACCGGACCCCAGCCGTTGCTGGCGGTCACCCAGTCGTGATCGCTGGCGAACACGGTGCTGGTCGGCGCCTTCGGCAGCGTCTTCACCGCCGTCGTGCTGGTCACCTCACGCGAGCCCACCGGGTCGACCGTGGTGGTGTACGTGGCGGTGGCGCCGACCTCGTACGCGCCGTCGACATCGGCCGGAGCGGTGATGTTCCAGCGCGTCACCAGCGTGCCCTTGGCATCCACCGACTCGGCGGTCGCCGGCGTGACGGCCTCGGCCGTCCAGCCCTCGGGCAGGTTCAGCTCGACGGTCACGTCAGCGATCGGCGACGCTTCGTCTGAGGTGAACGTGGTGGTGAACTCCGTCGACTTGCCCTGCTGGATCACGTCGGCACCGAGCTCACCGCTCAGCTGTGCGCAGGCGGGGATGGCGTCGGATGCACCGAGGTCTTCGACCGTGAAGTCGTCGACGATCAGGTCGGCCGTGCCACCGCCGATGCGGTTCAGGCCCACGAAGGTGTCGCCGCAGGCGCTGGCATCCACGATCTGCTCGAAACGCGTGGTCTCGTGCACGGCACCGAACTCGGTGCTCGACGTGACGCGCGGTCCGGTCGCCGAGTCATAGCCGGTGACCCAGGCGTACTCGCCGGCCTCGGTCGACTGGTAGTCGAACGAGACGCGGTAGCGGTGACCCGGCTCGAACGGCACCGAGTACTCGGTGGTGCGGTAGACGAGCCCGCGGTTCTCCTGGTGCGCCATCAGCGAGTACTCGCCGTTCAGGATGTTGTCGATCTTGCGACCGTTCCAGCCCTTCTGCGTGTAGTCGTTGCGCTTGGCGATGTGAGTGCGCGGGTCGGTCGAGCCGCCGGCGTTGCCCTTGTAGAACGGCCCCCATCCGGCATCCGTGTCTTCGAAGTCGGCGCTGGCGATGACACCGTCGCCGAGCTCGGGAGCAGCCGCCTCGATGATGCGCACGTCGTCGATGCGCACGGGCGCGTCGCCGTCGGCGGCCTTCACGCTGAAGACGGGCTTGTCGCCGCCGCGCGGCACGGTGAAGTGCACCTTGAGGCGCTGCATCGTGGTGCCGTGCCATTCGTCGGACGCCATGTAGTTGACCGCGTTCGACGAGTCGATCGTGACACTGGCATCCGATCCCTTCTTGCCGAGGTCGACGCCGAGCGTCACCTCGCGGGTCTTGTCCTTATCGACGCCGACCCAGGCGCTGGCGGTGTACTCGCCCGCCGGAAGGCGGTCGAGCTTCTGCGAGATCGAGGCCTCTCCGGCGCCGAACAGGGCCGAGCGGCGGCCGAGGTCATCACGCTCGATGGCGACCTGACCGCGCGGGTTCCACTCGTCGAGGTCGGTGAGGTTGAAGCCGGGATCGGTCACCGGGGTGCTCTCGCCGAACTCCACCTTTTTCGGCAGCGCACTGCCGGCTTTCGAGCTCTTGCCCTCGACCAGCACGTACGGCTGACCGGCCTCGGCGTCGATGCTGACCTTGCCGTCGACCACACGCACGTCGCCGACCTTGGTGCGCCCGCCGTCACCCAGGGTGTACAGCTGCAGGGTGCGGTTCTTCGCGAAGTCGTCGGTGAGGGTCCACGTGGTCTCGCCGCCGGCGGGGTTGTAGTGGTACAGCTTGTCGACCTTCTTGCCGGCCTTCGACGACCAGGGCAGCAGGTAGGTGTCGCCGCGCAGAACCTCGTCGCCGTCGACCGTGATCGAGCGGTCGGATGCCGTCGTGCCGGTCACCCGCACGTCGCCTTCGAGTGTGATGGCCTCGTCGGTCCAGGTCATGATCTCGTGGTGCTGCAGGAACTTCGTCGGCACGTTGGCCGTCCAGATGTTCTTCAGGAAACCGTTGAAGTCGTTCTGGTTGGTCCAGCCCTCGAACTCGACGATGTGGGCGGTGCCCAGGCGCGGGTCGGGGTTCCAGACGTCGGCCTCGGTGTTGTTGACGAAGCGCAGGATCTGCGAGTTGATGCCCTTGTTGGTCGAGCCACCGTACTTCTCGTCGTTGGCCCAGTGCGACCAGGTGTTGTTGACGGCGAGCTTGTCGGCCCATTCAGAGGCGACGCGGAAGCCGTTGTCGACCAGCGACTGCTGGATCTTCTTCGCCAGCCAGCCGTACTGGTAGTACACGTCGACGTAGACGAAGTCGAGGTTGTCGTGGGTGGCGTCGGCGAGTTCGGCGATGCGCTCGTTGAGCTGGCCCGAGTTCGTGTCAAAGCGCTGGTCGATGTAGTACGACTGGTCGAGCCAGTTCCAGCCCGGCGCGTCGGGGTTCATGATCTCGTCGCTGAACGAGTTCGCCTCGGGGTAGATCTCGGTGGCATTGACGTGCACGCCGAAGGAGGCGTTCCACTTCTCGCCGGCCTTGAGGGCCTTGTTGAGGTCTTCGAGACCGCCGGCGCGCTCGTTGAAGTTGTCGCCGTAGTCGGTGTTGGCCGAGTCGTGGCCCTCGCTGGTGTACCCCTTCAGCAGCACCTGCTGGCCGAGTCCGTCGGTGTTCTGCGCGATGCGCTTGACGTCGTCGAGGGTGCGCAGGAACGGGTGGGTGGCCTGCGAGGCGAAGTTGAACGGGATGTGCGTGATGACGTTGTTCGGCGTCTCGTCGCCCTCGAAGGGGCCGACGCGCAGGTCGCGCAGGGCGATCGCGCCGTCCTGCCAGTCGACCGCTCCGTCGTCGTTGGCGTCGGGGGTGATGGCGACCTTGACCCAGGGCAGCTCCTCGGGATGAGGGGCGTCCTTCGCGCGGTAGAGCCACTGACCGCTCGAGATGCCGACCTCGACGTCGTCGCCGTCCTTGACGGTGTGGCGCCAGAAGTTGCCGCCGTCCTTGTGGGCCGGACCCGAGGACGAGTCGTACATCGCGTTGGTCGTGAAGGCCGCCGCGAGCTGATCGGTGTTTGCGATCACAGTGTTCGTCGCCACGGGGTCGCCTGCAGGGGTCTCGGCGGTGACGGGGATGAACTCGTCGCCCGAGACGGCGCGGTCGACCGACAGGTCGGCGGTGGCGACGTTCGCCCCGGCCTCGGCCGACGAGACGGTCACCAGGCCGTGTCCGGGGATGCGGATGGTCTGGACCTGCTCGTCGCGGTCGACGATCCTGGTGAACGCGAGGGTGACGACGTTGTCTTTCACGCTGAGCCGGATCGTGAAGCGCACGCCGTCGAGATCGGTCGGGGTGACCGTGTACTCGGCGGTGGAGCCCTTGACCTTCTTGGCTTTCACCTCGACGGCGTGGGGAGCGCCGTTGATCTCGAGCTCGGTGAGGGCGGTGTCGTTGCCGTGCATGACGGCGCCGCTGTCGCGGTCGGTGTACTGCACGACCTGGGGGAACGCGCTGGAGGCGCGCACCTCGAGGTCGCCGCTGCGCAGCACGAGGTCATCCGAGGCGTCTGCGCTCCATGCCGGTGCCGCGGCGAGGGGTGACAGACCGGTGACGACCAGGGCTGCGCCCAGTCCTATTCCGGCCCATCTGCGAGGGGTCTTCATTCTGGCTCTCCTTCGAATCAGCACCGGACTGGGGTGCCGGCGTGATCGACAATGCCACGAAATGTTTGCGGAAACAAGAGGTGTGACGATGAGTTCCGAGGACGAGGTCGGATGCCGCCCCGCACACCACGGACGATCGGTCGGATGCCCCGGACGGGCGGTCGGGCGCACGGGCATCCGCCGCGTGAGTCTGGATACATGACCACGACCGCGCCCCTTCCCGTCGCGACGACGACGCTTCCCCGACTGCGCTACGGCGCACTGCTCACGATGATGGCGATGAGCTTTCTGCTCGTCACCGCCGAATTCCTGCCGGGCGGCGTGCTCACCGAGATCGCAGACGACGTCGGAGTGACGCCGGGGCAGGCGGGGCAGATGGTCGCGGTCACGGCCCTTGCCGGGCTGATCGTCGCGCCGACGATCGGCATGGCGCTGCCGCGCCTGAACCGCCGCGCGCTGCTGGTGTGGATGGCGCTGGCGGCGACGGTGTCGAACGCGGTCGTCGCGATCGCGCCGAGCCTGCCGCTGCTGCTGCTCGGGCGTGTGCTGCTGGGAGCCGCGCTGTCGGGATTCTGGGCGATGTCGATCACGGTGGCGGCGAAGATCGCCGGCCCCGAGCGGCTCGGCAAGGCGGTGATGTTCACGTCGGCCGGCACGTCGCTGGCGACGGTGCTGGGCGTGCCGATCGGGGTGATGCTCAGCGAGGTGATGGACTGGCGGGCCGTGTTCGGCTTCGCCACGGTGGTGACGCTGCTGCTCGCCGTCGCGCTTCGGATGCTGCTGCCGAGTGTTCCCGCCGAGAGCTCGGCCTCACTGGCGACCCTGGTGGGCACGTTGCGGCTGCCCGGGATCGGGTTGGGCGTGGCCGGTCACGTGCTGGTGGTGCTGGGGCACTTCCTGGCGTTCACGTACATCCGGCTCGCGCTCGAGCGGGTGCACGAGGGCGGGCATCCGATCGATGCGGGTGCCATCATCGTGCTGCTGGCGCTGTTCGGCGCCGGGGGACTGGTCGGCAACCTGGTGATCGGGGTGGTGATCGACCGCACGTACCGGCTGCTCGCCGTCGTCTCGCCGATCGTGATCGCACTGGGCGTGCTGGTGGCGATCGCCGCGTCGGGTGCACCGATGCTCGTCGGCGTCGCGGCGTTCGTGTGGGGCTTCTTCTTCGCCTCGTGGCTGCTGATCGTGAACACGTGGGTGGGTCACCGGATGCCCGACCGGCTGGAGGCCGGCGGGAGCATCGTGGTGGTCGGTTTCCAGGCGGCGATCATGCTCGCCGCCGGCGTGGGCGGGCTGCTCGTCGACGGGTTCGGGATCGTGATCGTGTACCTGGTCGGCGCGGGGATGCTGGTGATCGGCGCCGTGCTGTTCGGTGCGTCGAACCGCGCGGGCGCGCGGGGGTGAGCGCCCTGGTGTGCACGCCGATCGGGGTCGCTTGTGCGGCTCAGGCCGGCGTGAGCCGGTGTTCCGCGCGCCAGGCAGAAGGCGTGGTGCCGACGTGCCGGCGGAAGGCGCGGCTGAAGCCCTCGTCGGAGGCGTAGCCGAGTTCGCGCGACACGGCGCTCACGCCGTGGCCCCGCGAGAGCAGTTCCTGCGCGGTGTGCATCCGCACTGCTGCGACGTATCCGGCCGGCGAGCGTCCGAAAGCGGCGCGGAAGCGCTCGGCGAACACCGAACGCGACATCGCACCGAGTGATGCGAGCGTGTCGACGGTCCAGTTGCGGCCGGGGTCGGCGCGCACCGCTTCGACGACGCGGTCGAGGAAGGGATCGGATGCTGTCGCCGGCCAGCCCTCGGGGGCGCAGCCGTTCGCCGCCCACGCGCGGATCACCGATGCGAGCACGGTCGTGGCCATCATGCGGCAGATGGCGAGGTCGCCGCTGCGGTTCGGGTTGTCGCCTTCGGGCTTGGCGCCGAGGTGCTGGGCGAGAGCGGCCGCTGCCGGCTCGTGTGCGGCGAAGTCGGTGATCGTGGCGATGCCCGGCAGCAGCGCGGCGATATGCGCCGCCGGGTCGGCGAGGTCGAGCTCGGAGAGCAGGATGGATGCCGCGCTTTGAGCGCTCAGCGCGGTGGCGACTCGACCGCTGGCCAGCATCACGGCACCGGCCGCGATGCGTCGGATCGACTGGCCGCCCGAGCGCACCTGCACCTCGCCAGAGACGACGTACGCGAGGGAGAGCGCGGACGGATCGAGCGCGACTGTCGTGTCGGCGTCGAACATGATGCGCCGCTGCTCGCGGATCTGCACGTCGACGGCGTCGAGCAGGGAGTCGAGGGCTGCGCCCTGGGTCGGGCTGACACCGGGAGGCTGCGTCGCGGTCAGGCTCATGAAGAGCCGAACCACGGGGAAGGGTGGGGTATTCCGGTGACTACTTCGATTCCTCGACGCGGACGGCGACGATCTGGCCGGTCAGGCCGCTGTCGAGCACCTGCAGGCTCACCGAGGCGACGTTCAGCGGGTCGAGCAGTGAGCCGGCGGGCTCTTCTCCGAACGCGTTCGACCGCATTGGGGTGCGCGTGCGCTGCGGGTTGATGCAGTTGATGCGCACGCCGTCCTCGGCCCACTCCTCGGCGAGCGCCTGCGTGAGATTCACGACGGCCGCCTTGCTCGCTGAATAGACGCCGTAGTTCGCCCGTCCGCGCGTGTGTGAGCTCGACGTGAACAGCAGCACCTGGCCGCCGGTCTGCTTCAGGTACTTGTGCGCCGCGCGGGACACGATGACCGGGGCGATGAAGTTCGTCTCGATGCTCGATTCGATGTGCTTGACCTTGGTCTGGGTCAGTGGACCCATGCGTAGCACACCTGCCGACATCACCACAGCGTCGATGCGTCCGGACGCGTCGTACGCCTGCTTTAGC